>JAFTCT010000123.1 GCA_017454525.1 Clostridia bacterium | reverse complement strand
CGCCGAATTTATAGGTGGGATCCTGAGGCGCCACGAAGATCGTTCTGATCTCGTCGTTGAAGCGCGCGAAGCCCTCGTTTGTCAGCACGCCGGTGCCGCCGATCACCAGAACGCCGTTCTGGACCGTCCAGATGGGTCCTTTGGGCGGGAAGTACCAGTGCGAATCGCCGTCAACGTAAGTGTCCTGATCGCCGTCGGTCAGAATATCCGTCACGTCGTCGCCGTACGCAGTGGTCACCGTGAAGGGCACCTTGACGGTCTTGGCGGTGATCTCCGCGGTCTCGAGGATCCTGCCGCAGACCGTGCATTCCTTGTGCTGTTCGCCGGGAACGGTGCCCGCGGGCATCGTGTCGATGATCCAGGCGCTCGCGGTGTGCGGGGCTCTGGTCCCGGGCGCTTCCTCATCGGAATCGATGAAGCAGTGCCAGTGCTCGTTCTCGTCGCTTGTCCATTCATTGGAAATATCGTTGGTCTTTACGGTGACTTCCGCAAAGAGCGCCGTCCACCTGTTGGAGGCGTAGAGCGCATAGGGGCGCAGATAGCGGTAGGAAGCGCCGCCGACGTCGATCGTGTACGCGCCGGTATTGGACGTTTCCTGCGTCATCTTCTCGCCGAGGAAATCCCATTTGCACAGCGGCAGGGTGGGATCGTTGGTGCCGTAAAGCTGCCAGAAATAGTATCTGTCGGAAGAATTGATGAACGCCACGCTGACCTTGTCGATCTCTTTCTCCTTGCCGAGGTCGACGGTCACGTAGTTATCGCTGCTCAGATAGGTGTAATCCGCGGTGCGCTCGGTCACGACCGGATGGTCGCTGCAGCGGATCGCGAACTGCTTGGAGGAGCCCTGCGCCGCGATACTGCCGTCGGCGTTGAGCACGTAGACGTTCGCGATGTAGGTCGCCTGTCTGACGGGAATGAACTGATCCGGTCCGACGGGCGCGCAGATGTCAAAGGTGAATACGCCGTCGGCATAGGTCGGCTGGATCTCGCTGTATTTGAGCGCCGAGCAGAAGAAGGAGCCCGCTTCGTTGTTCTTTTCACCGTCGGTGTAGACAACGACGATCTTCTGCGTACCGTCGAGCGTAAGATCCTCGTCGCCGTCTTTGACGGACAGCTTCAGAAGGGTCTTGCCGTCTTCGTTCACGATGCCGTAGCCGGTCGCCGGAGCGACGGTCAGGGCTTTCGCCGCCGTGCGGTAGAGCGTGACCTGGGCGCCCGCGTCGAACGCGTCGTCGGCAAGAGTGACGTTGTCGGGGATATACGCCTTTTTGACGTTGGTCAGACCCGCAAACGCGCCGGAAGCGATCGCCTCGAGCACGACGCCGGTCTTGACGCCGAAGTCGCCGCCGTATTTGATCGTCGGATCCTGGGGCGCCACGACGATCGTGTCGATCTCGTCGTTGAAGCGGCCAAGATCGCCGCCTTCATAGGTCCCGATACCGCCGATGACCAGAACGCCGTTCTGGATCGTCCAGAGCGGTCCCTCGGGCTGGAAGTACCAGTGGGACTGATCGTCGCCGTCGATATAGGTGCCGACGCTGCCGTCGGTCAGTTTCTCGGTCACGTCCGCGCCTCTGGCGTTGGTGATATAAGGATAGGTGATGATTTTTTCAATATAAAGCGGCGTGCGGTAAAGCGTTTTGCCGCAGGCGGCGAATTCCTCGAACTTGTATTCGTCAAAGTCTTCGGAAACCATAAGTCCGGTGGCGGGATCGAAATAGAGATCGTCGTATCCGATCTTCTGCCAGCCGGTCAGGGAAACGCCGTCTTCGTACCAGCGGAAACCGCCGTCTTCCGCGCGCAGCGCATCCTCGGGCAGGATCTTTAATTCCGCCCAGAGCATATTGTGGTCGGAATGACCGTTCGAGATCTCGTCGATCATTCCGGTCTTCAGCTGCTTTACTCTGTTTCTCGTGGAGATGATGTGGTCGATCGCGCCGTCCTCATTGGTCTTATAGACGTTTTCAAGCCCGTTCGCGAAGTTGCAGAGCGGGAAGGAGGGGACGTATTCCTCGGGCGTGCTGGTGTTCAGGTCGCCCGTAAGGATCGCGAGCTTCTTCTCGGAAAAGATCTGCTTGATGTAGGCAAGCTGATTTCTGCGTCCCTCGCCGCTGGACCATTCCAGGTGCGTGTTGTAGTAATCGAGTTCAACGCCGTCCACGTCGATGACAGCGTGTCCCAGGGAGCGTCCTTCGCCCGGTCCCGGAAGGGCAATGGTCTCGTAGGACAGGATCGGATATTTCGAAAGAATACCCGTGCCGTATTCGCCGCCCTGCAGGTCGATCGCGCGGGAATAGCCATAATAGTAGCCGAGTTCCTCCGCGATGATCGCCATCGTGTCCTGATTGCCGTTTCTCGTGGTGTTTTTATCCACCTCCTGAAGACCGACAATGTCAAGCTCTGCGTCGAAAATGTCTACGGCAATCTCGGTGAAGTCGTGGGCGACTCCCGGATTTTGTCCGTTCTGGATGTTGTAAGTACCGACTTTGATCGTGACGGAGCCGTCGCTGTCCGGCGCCGCGCCCGCGGCAAACGCGAAGCACGGCAGGACCAGCGCCGCCGTCAGGATCACCGTCAGCACTCTCACGATGGAGCGCTTTTTCATAGAATGAAGATCCTCCTTTGTTTTTGGCGTCCCGCCGCGCGGCGCGCGGCACGCTTTCCGCGCAGGACAGGATAAGCCTTGCTTATACTATACCATATTTTCCGTGGAATGTAAAGGCGTATCGAAAAAAACAGCCATAGAATTTCGCCGTCTGTTTTTGTGTATTTCCGACACAATTTCCCCCGCCCGGCGCGTTTTCGCGCGGGATGCGCGTATCTTTATATTTGTTTTCAAACGAAAGCGCCCCGGGTGTTGACAAACGGCGCCGGCTCGTATATAATAGGGAGCGAAATTCGCTCAAAAGGAAACGCCTATGAACATCCGCCTCTCCGACCGTTTCACCTACCGCAAACTGCTGCGCTTCTCGGCGCCGTCGATCCTCATGATGGTGATCACCTCACTGTACGGTATCGTCGACGGCTTTTTCGTGTCGAACTTCGTCGGTAAAACGCAGTTCGCGGCGCTCAATTATATCATGCCGGTGATCATGATCTTAGGCGGGATCGGCTTCATCATCGGAACGGGCGGCGCGGCGCTGATCTCCAAAACGCGCGGCGAGGGCAACGAGAAGCGGGCGAACGAGATCTTCTCGATGCTCGTCTTCGTCACGGTCGCGGGCGGCGCCGCGCTCTCGGCGGCGGGCTTTATTTTCATCCGTCCGATCGCACAGCTGCTCGGCGCGACGCCCGCGCTGCTCGACGACTGCGTGCTGTATGCGCGGTGGATCTTTGTCGGCAACACCTTTTTCCTGCTCCAGAACGTCTTTCAGAGCTTTTTCGTCGTCGCGGAACGGCCAAAAATGGGACTGATCCTCTCGATCTCCTCGGGTGTGACCAATATGCTGCTCGACTTTCTGCTGGTCGGCGTCCTGCGCGGCGGGCTCGCCGCCGCGGCGATCGCCACGATCGTCGGCCAGGCGGTCGGCGGGATCTTCCCGATCTTCTATTTCGCTTCCAAAAGGAACCGCACGCCCCTCCATTTCAGGAAATTCCGCTTCATGCCGCGGGAGCTGGCGCGCACCTTCACAAACGGTCTGTCCGAATTCGTCACGAACATCTCCCTGTCGGTCGTCGGCGTGGTCTACAACAATCAGCTGCTGCGCTACGCCGGCGAGGACGGCGTTTCGGCGTACGGCGTGGTCGGATACGTCTCCTTTATCTTTTTGAGCATCTTCTTCGGCTATTCGATCGGCTCCTCGCCGGTCGTCAGCTACCATTACGGCGCAGGAAACAAAGAGGAACTGCGGGGACTGACCAGAAAGAGCCTGGTGCTCACCGGCATCGCCGGCGCCGTCATGACGGCGCTCTCCCTCGCGCTCTCCTACCCCTTCTCGATGATCTTCGTGTCCTACGACGAAGCGCTGCGCGCGCTTACCGTACGCGCGCTCTCTTTCGCTTCCCTGCGCTTCCTGATCTTCGGATTCAACGTCTTCGCCTCCTCCTTCTTCACGGCGCTCAACAACGGGTTGATCTCAGCCGTGATCTCCACCTGCCGCACCTTTGTGATGCAGATCGCTTTCGGGCTCCTTCTGCCCCTCTTCTTCGGCGTGGACGGCATCTGGACGGCGCAGATCGCCGCGGATCTGGCGACGCTGGTGATCTCGGCGGCGTTTCTTGCCGCGAATGCGAAGCGGTACGGATACGGCGCGCCGCGGCGCGCGGAAGAACTGGAGAACAGAACGGGCGTCTATATGATGCCGGCGGGCGGATTCACGG
>JAFTCT010000122.1 GCA_017454525.1 Clostridia bacterium | reverse complement strand
CCCGATGGGGGAAGGTGGCGCTTGCCGCCGGATGAGGCTGAACACTACCGTTGGGCTATGGCGTCGGCGAAGCCGACAAAATGATATCTTGATTATCTGTGATAAATATGAAGACGGTAATGAATACCTGCTCTTTTTTCTATTCTTTTTTCAAAAAATGTTTTCAGTCTGTTTCATATATGGTCTGATATCCGGAAGCAGACAATTCGATTGTGAATAACCTATTTTTTCCGCGCAATTGTTCCGGTGAAGCAGTTATTTGTTGTTCATTTCGTCGGCGTCGCCGACACCTTTGCCCACGAAAAGGCATCAGCCTCATCCGGCGACAAGCGCCACCTTCTCCCGCCGGAGAAGGCTCCCGCGTGTCGGCTTCGCCGACGCCATAGCCCAACGGTAGTGTTCAGCCTCATCCGGCGGCAAGCGCCACCTTCCCCCATCGGGGAAGGCTCCTCTGCCACCCTTTCCGAAAGGGTGACGCCTAAAGGGGGAGCGCTCCGCGGCTTCGCGCTCCGCGCGTAATTGTTCCGGTGAAGCGGTGACTTCCTGTTCATTCGCCGACAAACATCCCGCGCGCTGCGCGCGGAGACATTTCCGGCAAAGGCATCCTCAAATAATTATCGTTTTTCGATAAAAAAGTATTGACAAACAGAAAAACCGATGGTATACTGGAGCCGTGATCCGAAGCCAAACGGTCCAAATCCTTCAATTCACAGAAAGCCGGAGGAACAACAATGTTCAGAATCAGCAGAAAGTGGTCGGTATATCTCTCGATGTTTCTGGCGTGCGCGGCGCTTGTCGGGCTGATCGTTCTCGCCTTTTTTATGCCGGGATTCGCCGAATATCTGATCTCGCTGCCCGATTACAGCGGCGTCAGGGACGGGCTGCCGGCGTACGCGCACGCGCTGATCCTTACCGCCTGCTACGTGATCCTCGCGATCGCTCTCTGCGGGGTCGGGCTGGTGCTCTACCTGCTCATACTGGTGCGCGCGGGGAAGGTCTTCGCCTCCCGTGCGGTCGGCACGGTGCGCGCGATCTCGTGGCTGCTCTTCGCCGCGGCGGCGGCGTTCGGCGCGACGGCGTTCTTCTTTGAAATGCTCCTCGCCTTCGCCTTCGTCTGCCTTCTGGTGGGGCTGATCGCGCGCGTCATCAAAAACGTTTTAGAGGAAGCGGTTCATCTGAAAAATGATAACGATCTTACGATCTGACTGAAACGTCCGGCAAAAAACGTACACTTATTCAGTGAAGGAGGCCGCCTCTTGATCATCGTCAATCTCGACGTACAGATGGCAAAGAAGAAGATGTCCTTAAACGAACTCTCCGAGCGCGTCGGCATCACGCTTGCCAATCTTTCGATCCTAAAAAACAACAAAGCGAAGGCGATCCGCTTCTCAACGCTCGAAGCGATCTGCCGGGCGCTCGATTGCCGCGTGGAAGACATCCTTGAATATAAAGAGGACGACTGAAACGCATCCTGACTAAAGCGGCGCCGCGGCGCTTCCGCCGCATGACTGCGCCGTATGACCGCAAACAGACGAGTTCAATTTATGATCCTGCCGGTTCGCTGTGCCGATCCGCGCAGAAAGGGAAAGGAACGGTTTATTATGAACGAACAGCCTCATCCGACAACGACAGAGCCGGGCGCTCCGAACGGAGCGCCGCAGGGATACGCGCCGCCGCTGGGTTACGTCCCGCCGCAGGGGTACGCGCCGCCGCAGGGGTACGCGCCGCCGCAGGGGTATGCGCCGCCGCAGGGGTACGTCCCGCCGCAGGGGTATGCGCCGCCGCAGGGGTACGTCCCGCCGCAGGGGTATGCGCCGCCGCAGCAGCAGGCGAAGGAACGGCGCGTTTACAGCAAAAAGGAGCAGGCGCTCGCCTGGTGCGCGCTCTTCATCGGCTATTTCTTCTGCCGCACCTTCCTTGTGTGGGAGAAGCCCTTCATTTCCCTGCTCTTCACCGCTGCGCTCTTCATTTTCGGCTTTATCTATTACGGAAAGAAAGCGCGCCCGAAGCGCTGCTATTTCTATCCGGTCTCGGCGTGCGTGCTGGCGCTGTCGCTCTTCTTCGCCGGCGGCGGCTTCCTGCACTTCATCACGATGCTCTACGTGCTGATCGCCTTTTTGATGTTCTGTCACACCGGCGGCGATTATGCGATCGAAAAGAAGATCGCGAATAAGCACTATATCGCGGAATTCGCCAAAGCGCTCATTTCCCCCTTCCCCGCTTTCCCCGCGGCGGTACGCGCCGGGGCGGGCGGAGGCAAGAGCCGCAAGGTCGGCAAGATCCTCTTCTTCATCCTCATCGGACTCGCCGCGGCGATCATACCGACAACGCTGATCTTCGGACTGCTCTCCTATGACGACCGCTTCACCGGCATCGTCGGCGATATCGTCAGATCCTTCGAGCAGGGCATCGCGCCGCGGATCTTCTCGGTCGTCTCCGGCATCCCCTTCGGTATGCTCTTCTACGGCGCGCTGAACGCCTCGGTCGAACGCGGAACGCGGGACGGCTTCAACGAAGAAGCGCTCGAGGAGACCGACCGCTCCGTCAAGCGCATCCCGGCGCTGACCGTCTCGGTCGCCCTCATCCCCGTACTGTTCCTCTACGGCGTCTTTATCTACGCGCAGTTCGATTACTTCGCCGCGCTCTTCTCGGGCAGACTGCCCGAAGCGCAGACCTTCTCCTCCTTTGCGCGCGACGGCTTCTTCAAACTCTGCGCCGCCTCGGTCATCAACGCCGCGATCGCTTTTCTTCTGCACCGCTTCACGAAACTGACGGAAAATGGTAAGAAATCGCCGGTCGTGAAAGCGGCGACGGCAGTGCTGTCGCTCATCACCGTCGTGCTCGCCTTCACCGGCGTTTCGCGGATGCTCATGTACGTTTCGTCTTACGGCCTCACCCGCCTGCGCCTTTACAGCCTCTGGTTCATGATCCTGCTGGCGGCGCTCTTCCTTCTGGCGGCGCTGTCGCAGTTCATCCCGCGCGTCCCCTTCGCCGCGCTGGCGCTGACCCTCTCGGTGGTCTTCTTCGGCGTACTGGCGATCCCCGACGCAGACGCCTTCATCGCAAGGCACAACTATGACTGCTATATCTCCGGGACGACCGAGCATATCGACGTCAATTACCTCAACGATCTCGGCGTTTCCGCCGTCCCCACGCTCGTCGAACTGTCGCGCGAAGACAGCAGCGCCGGCGCCGCCGCAAAGAGAGCGCTGTACGGCTATCTCTTCAGCGACAGCGAGACCGTGACCTTCAACAACCTTTCCCTGCCCGCCCTGCGCGCCGCGAAAGCGCTTGACAGTTTGAGCGATAAGGAAAAGGACGCGATCAGGAACAGCGTGACAGTCGATAAGACTGCGCGCGGCGCGCAGTAAAGCGCGGCGCGGGCGCGCGCAGTAAAATCGCTGACGCGGTGAAATCGCTGCGGGAACCCCCCTTCCGCGCGATGAAATCAAACACTTCGTGTTCGGTGAAATCCGCCTCGACGGCTGGTTGAGGAAATACGGGCGCGAAGCGCGAAGGAAGGCGCGGAGCGCGAAGCAGCGGAGCGCCATGTTTAGGCGGCACCCTTTGTTAAAGGGTGGCTAATGTGCCTTCCCCGATGGGGGAAGGTGGCGCTTGCCGCCGGATGAGGCAAAACACTACCGTTGGGCTATGGCGTCGGCAAAGCCGACAAAACGTTGCCTTGAATATGTGTTATAAATTTGAAGCCGGTAATGGGAACCAGCTCTCTTTTCAATTCTTTCTTCCAAAAGTTATACGCAGTCCACTTTGAATATGGTCTGATGTCCGGAAGCAAACAACTCAATTGTGAATAACCAATACTTTTACGCGCGATTGTTCCGGTATTGCAGTAATTCTCTGTTCGTTTTGTCGGCTTCGCCGACACCATAGCCCAACGGTAGTGTTTTGCCTCATCCGTCGGCAATCGACACCTTCTCCCATCGGAGAAGGCTCTCGCGTGTCGGCGTCGCCGACACCATAGCCCAACGGTAGTGTTTTGCCTCATCCGCCTCCCGCCGTCACCGCGCGCAGCACGCCCGCGGCGCCTCCGTACTCCTCCAGCAGCTCGGCTGCCGACCAGATCAGTGCGAAGAGCAGGAGCAGCAGGGCGAAGAGCGCGAGCGCGCGGCGGTAACAGCGAAAAAATCTCTCAAAACGCATGGGTTTTCCTCCTTTCGGCGGGCGTCCGGTCCATAATTATATGAACGGACGCCCGTTTTTTTGCCCCGCGGCGCAAAAAACAAAAAAAGATGAATTTTTTTACAAATTTTCTCTTGACAGTTGCAAAAATATGTGATAATATTTAGTTTACGGAAGTATCGCATCGCTTCCAAATCAAATAAAAATCACGGAAAAAAAGTAAGGTCATACTTATTCGATGCACGCACAGCGCCGTCAGAAAATGGCTTTGCCGCTTATAATTCGGCTGTAACCAGCATGCCGTAGGGGTAGCAAAAAAATTTTTTCACGGTCGCCGCGGGTGGTCAAATCGGTATGGTCTATTTTTTGCCCCTGAAGCTCTATGGCGGCCTCCCGGAGGTCACCGAAAAAGTTCAAATTCTGAAAGGAACCGAAAGAGATGGTAAAACCGAAGAAATTAGGCACCGTGACCAGGATGAGCTTCGCCAAACTCGAAGACGTCCTGGAAATGCCCGACCTCATCGAGGTTCAGAAGAAGTCCTATAAGTGGTTTCTGGACGAAGGTCTGCGCGAAGTGCTCGCGGACGTCTCGCCGATCACCGACTATTCGGGCAATCTGAGCATCGAGCTGGTCGACTACCGTCTGGACGACAAGCCGAAATTTTCAGAGGAAGAGTGCAAGGAGCGCGACACCAACTACGCGGCGCCCCTGCGCGTGAAGGTGCGTCTGTTCAACAAGAACACCGGCGAAGTGATCGAGAAAGAGATCTTCATGGGCGACTTCCCGATCATGACCCACAACGGCACCTTCGTCATCAACGGCGCGGAGCGCGTTATCGTTTCGCAGATCGTCCGCTCTCCCGGTATGTACTATGATTCGATGATGGACAAGAGCGGCAACAAGCTGCTCTCCTCGACGGTCATCCCCTACCGCGGCGCATGGCTGGAATACGAGTCCGACGCGAACAATATGTTCTACGTCCGCATCGACAAGACGAGGAAGATCCCGATCACCGTGCTGATCCGCGCGCTGGGCGTATCGTCCGACGCCGAGATCCGCGAGATGTTCGGCGGTGAAGCGAAGATCGTCAACACCCTTGAGAAGGACGGAATGAACGCCCTCGCGGTCGAGACCAGGCACACGCCCGGCGAGGAAGCGCTCAAGGAGATCTATAAGAAGCTCCGTCCGGGCGAGCCGCCCACAGTCGAGAGCGCTTACGTCCTCATCAACAATATGTTCTTCGATCCCAAGCGCTACGATCTGGCGAGCGTCGGCCGTTACAAGTTCAACAAGAAGACCGGCATCGCGCAGCGTCTGATCGGGCTGACTCTCAGCCGTCCCGCCGTCTCGATGATCACCGGCGAGATCGTCTTTGACGCCGGCGAAAAGATGGACTACAAAAAGGCGACCGCCGCCGAAAAAGCGGGCGTCAACGAAGCGTGGGTCCTGCTCGAGAACGGCGAGGAATTCAAGATCTTCTCGAACCGCACGGTCTATCCCGAGGCGGTCCTCGGCTACGACCTCTCGGCAGCCGGCTACGATCCCAACGGGAAAGTGCCCTACGACGAACTGATCAAGCTCGTCGAGGAAGTCGGCACCGACAAGGAAGCGGTGCTGCGCGCGGCGCGCGAGCGCAAGGCGTCCCTCTGGCCGAAGCACATCTTAAGGGAAGACATTTTCGCCTCGATCAATTACCTGGCGGGTCTGACCTACGACGTCGGCATGATCGACGATATCGACCATCTGGGCAACAGACGTCTGCGCTGCGTGGGCGAGCTGCTTCAGAACCAGATGCGCATCGGCTTCTCGAGGATCGACAAGATCGTCAAGGAGCGGATGACCATACAGGACAGTGAATCGCTGACCCCCGAAAACCTCATCAATATCCGTCCGGTCGTGAACGCGATCCGCGAGTTCTTCGGTTCCTCGCCGCTGTCGCAGTTCATGGATCAGAACAACCCCTTGGCGGAACTGACCCACAAGCGCCGTATCTCGGCGCTCGGTCCCGGCGGTCTTTCCAGAGACCGCGCCTCTTTCGAGGTCCGTGACGTTCACTACACGCACTACGGCAGAATGTGCCCGATCGAGACGCCGGAAGGTCCGAACATCGGTCTGATCTCCTACCTCTCGACCTACGCGAAGATCAACGAATACGGCTTCATCGAAGCGCCCTACCGTCCGGTCGACAAGGAGACGGGCATCGTCTCCAACGACCCCAAGGACGTGGTCTATATGTCCGCCGATATGGAGGACAACTACGTCGTGGCGCAGGCGAACGAGCCGCTTGACGAGAACAACCGTTTCGTCAACAGCAAGATCACCGTCCGTTACCGCTCGGAGATCCTTCAGGTCGAGCCCTCCAAAGCCGACTACATGGACGTATCTCCGCGCATGGTCGTCTCGGTCGCGACGGCGATGATCCCCTTCCTCGATCACGACGACAACAGCCGCGCGCTGATGGGCTCGAACATGCAGAAGCAGGCGGTCCCGCTGATGGTCACCGAAGGACCGATCGTCGCCACCGGCATGGAGTACAAAGCCGGCTACGACTCGGGCGTTGTGGTGATCGCCGAGGAGAGCGGCGTTGCCGAGAAGGTCACGGCGGATGAGATCGTCATCCGCACGGATGAAGGCAAGCGCATCTCCTATCAGCTCATCAAGTTCAAGAAGAGCAACCAGGGCACCTGCATCAATCAGAAGCCGATCATCAACGAGGGCGAATATATCGAAAAAGGCCGCGTGATCGCCGACGGCCCCGCGACCTGCGAGGGCGAGATCTCGCTCGGCAAGAACGCGCTCATCGGCTTTATGACCTGGGAAGGTTATAACTATGAGGACGCGGTCCTTCTGAACGAGCGTCTGGTACGCAACGATATCTATACCTCCATCCACATCGAGGAGTATTCTCACGAGGCGAGAGACACCAAGCTCGGCAAGGAGGAAATCACCCGCGAGATCCCCAATATGGGCGAGGACGCCTTAAAGGATCTCGACAAGAACGGCGTCGTGCGCAAGGGTACGGAAGTGCGCGCCGGCGACATTCTCGTGGGTAAGGTCACGCCGAAGGGCGAGACCGAGCTGACCGCCGAGGAGCGCCTGCTGCGCGCCATCTTCGGCGAAAAGGCGAGAGAAGTCAGAGACACCTCCCTGCGCCTGCCTCACGGAGAATCGGGCATCGTCGTCGACGTGCGCACCTTCTGCCGCGAGAACAACGACGAGCTGCCTCCGGGCGTGAACAAGGTCGTGCGCGTATACGTCGCGCAGAAGAGAAAGATCTCCGTCGGCGACAAAATGGCGGGACGTCACGGCAACAAGGGTGTCGTATCGCGCATCCTGCCCTCGGAGGATATGCCCTTCCTGCCCGACGGCACGCCGCTGGACATCGTGCTCAACCCCCTGGGCGTGCCTTCCCGTATGAACATCGGTCAGGTGCTTGAAGTGCACCTCGGCATGGCGGCGAGAAAACTCGGCATGAAGGTCATGACCCCGGTGTTCGACGGCGCGGACATGAACGATATCAACGAAATGCTCGCCAAGGCGGGCATGAGCCCCGACGGGAAAACGGTCGTATACGACGGCAGAACGGGCGAGCCCTTCGACAGCCCCGTCACCGTCGGCGTCATGTACTACCTCAAACTCCACCACCTCGTGGACGATAAGATCCACGCCCGCTCGACCGGTCCGTATTCGCTGGTCACGCAGCAGCCGCTCGGCGGCAAGGCGCAGTTCGGCGGACAGCGTTTCGGCGAAATGGAGGTCTGGGCGCTCGAGGCGTACGGCGCGGCGTATACCCTGCAGGAGATCCTGACCGTGAAATCCGACGACGTGACCGGACGCGTCAAGGCGTACGAAGCGATCGTCAAGGGTCAGAACATTCCCACGCCCGGCGTGCCGGAATCCTTCAAGGTGCTCGTCAAGGAGCTTCAGGCGCTCTGCCTGAACGTCAACGTGCTTGACGAGAAGGGCGAGGAGATCGAACTCTCTTCGCTGACCGAAGAGGAACTTGAAACGCCCAACTACGTTTCCGAGATCACGCCCGACGACGTCGGACAGACCGTTGCGGACGTCGGCGACGAATCGTTCGGCTTCCACGAAACGGGCGAAGAGGACGATTCCTATTCCTCGGATAACGGCGACAATTTCTAATAAAGGAGAGGTGCAATCAGATGGAAAAGAATATTTTCAATTCGATCAAGATCGGTCTTGCTTCTCCCGAAATGATCAGGAGCTGGTCTCACGGCGAGGTCACCAAACCCGAAACGATCAACTACCGTACCAATAAACCCGAGCGCGACGGTCTTTTCTGCGAACGCATCTTCGGGCCGACCAAGGACTGGGAATGCCTCTGCGGAAAGTATAAGCGCGTGCGCTACAAGGGCAAGATCTGCGAGAAGTGCGGCGTGGAAGTCACCACGAAAAAAGTGCGCAGAGAGCGTATGGGCCATATCGAACTGGCGGCGCCCGTCTCGCACATCTGGTATTTCAAAGCCATCCCTTCGCGCATCGGTCTGCTGCTCGATATTTCCCCGAAGGTCCTGGAGCAGGTGCTCTACTTCGGCAGTTATATCGTCATCGATCCCGGCATGACGCCGCTTGAGAAGAAGCAGGCGCTCACCGATACCGAATTCAAGAACTGGGACAACGATTATAAGGGCGAATTCCGCGTCGGCATCGGCGCGGAGGCGATCAAGGAACTTTTGAGCGAGGTCGACGTCGTCAAACTCGCGGAGGAACTGCGCGAGGAACTGAAGACTGCGTCCGGTCAGAAGAAATCAAAGATCGTCAAGCGCCTGGAGGTCGTGGACTCCTTCGTGCGTTCGGGCAACCGTCCCGAATGGATGATCCTCGACGTCATCCCCGTGATCCCGCCGGAGATCCGTCCGATGGTCCAGCTTGACGGCGGCAGATACGCCTCCTCGGACCTCAACGACCTGTACAGAAGGGTCATCAACCGCAACAACCGCTTAAAGAAGCTGTTGGAACTGCACGCGCCCGAACTGATCATCCGCAACGAGAAGCGGATGCTCCAGGAAGCCGTTGACGCGCTGATCGACAACGGCAGACGCGGCAAGCCGGTCACCGGCGGCGCCTCCAACCGCCCGCTCAAATCTCTGTCCGAGATCCTGCGCGGCAAGCAGGGACGCTTCCGTCAGAACCTTTTGGGCAAACGCGTCGACTACTCCGGCCGTTCGGTCATCGTCGTCGGTCCGGACCTCAAGATCTATCAGTGCGGACTTCCCAGAGAAATGGCGCTGGAGCTCTTCAAGCCCTTCGTGAT
>JAFTCT010000121.1 GCA_017454525.1 Clostridia bacterium | reverse complement strand
GTTATTTGTTGTTCATTTTCGTCGGCTTCGCCGACACCATTGCCCAACGGTAGTGTTCAGCCTCATCCGGCGGCAAGCGCCACCTTCCCCCATCGGGGAAGGCTCCTCTGCCACCCTTTCGGAAAGGGTGGCGCCTAAAGGGCGCGCTCCGCTGCTTCGCGCTCCGCGCGTAATTGTTCCGGCGAAGCGGCGTCTTCCTGTTTGTTTTGTCGGCGTCGCCGACACCTTTGCCCAATGAAAGTGTTCAGCCTCATCCGGCGGCAAGCGCCACCTTCCCCCATCGGGGAAGGCTCCTCGGACACCCTTTAACAAAGGGTGCCGCCTAAACAGAGGCGCCCCGCCCGGAAGACCTTTTTCGTTCTGCGCCGCGTTTTCCGGCGGGCGTCCCGTCCGGATCACCGGTCGCTTGCGACCTCGGCGGAATAATACTCGTGATAGATCACGTACCCGGGGCGGGCGGCGGGGGGCTTTTTGATATTCCGCACGCGGGTATAGTCGACGGTGACCTTACCCGAACCGCGAAGGGAGCTGTTGCGGGCGGCGATGGCGGCGGCTTCGGTAAAGGAGGAAGCGGGGGGGTCGTCGACGCCGTCGCAGAGGAGGACGACATGGCTGCCGGGGGCGTTATGCACGTGGAACCACCAGTCGTTTTTCGAGGCGACCCGGAAGGTGAGGAGATCGTTCTGGAGGTTATTGCGCCCGCAGAGCACGGTGAAGCCGTCGGAAGTCTGAGAGGAAAGGAAGTCGCCGCCGCCTGTTTTTTTGGAGGGCGGGGGCGTTTTTTTCTTTGAAATATAGCCGTTTTCGATGAGTTCCCTGCGGATCTCCTCGGTTTCGGCGGGGAGCGTCGCGCGCTCCAGGGCGTCGATGACCGAGCGGACGTAGAAGAGCTCCTCTTCGGCTTTTTTGATCTGAACCGTGAGTTCCTTTTCGGCGGTCTTGGCTTTCGCGTACTTCTTGAAATAGCGCTGCGCTTCCTCTGCGGGGGTGAGGCGTCCGTCGAGCGTAAGGGTAACGGTGGGGAGCGCGGGGTCGTAGTAGTCGACGAGGGTCACGCTCACGTCGCCTTTCCGAAGCGCGAAGAGGTTGGCTTTGATGAGTTCGCCATACTGTCTGTAACGTTCCTTGCCGGCGCATTCGGCGAGTTCGCCCTTCTGCGCCTCGATCTTTTTGACGAGGCGCATTTCGGCGTTATGCAGGATCCTGAAGAGGTCCTGCGCGCGGCGGTGGATGCGCTCCTCGCGCTCTTTTTCGGCGTAGAAGCCGTCGAGCATTTCAGAGGCGCTTTCATGCGGCTCGATCTTCGCGCCGTCGCCGTACTGCGCGATGGGCAGGAAGGAATAATCGCTGTTTTTCCCCTCGATATGGATCAGGCAGGGCTCAAACCGTTTCTCTCTGATGCGGGCGGTCAGCGCCGCAAAGGAGATATACAGCCTGCAGGCGGCGTCGGCGGCGGGGTGGTCGCATCTGCCGCAGGCGCGGAAGGCGATCTCGCGGGCGATCAGCGGTGAGAAGCCGCAATACGCCGACAAGAGGAATTTATCGGCGGGGCGGTCGCCCGCCAGGCGCGCTTTTTCCAAAAAGCCCTCTTCGGTTTCGGACAGCGGATCGGTCTTTCCCTCCTGGCGGGGCGGCAGCTCATAGGGCATCCCGGCAAGCAGCTGGCGTTTTTCGCTGGAGGTAAAATCGATCGGGCGCAGGACGCCGAGGATCCTGCGCGTTTCGTCGAGCAGAAGGATATTGCAGTATTTACCCATGAGTTCGCATACCAGCGTCCGCACGGTTTCGTAGCCGAGCTCGTCCCTGCCGGCGAAGCGCAATTCCGCCGACCGTTCGAAGCCCGGCTGCGAGACGTCGCGCAGGACGGCGCCGGTCAGGTGCTTGCGCAGCAGCACGCAGAACATCGGCGGGACCGCCGGATTCTCTTTAGGCAGCGCCGTCAGTCCGAACCGGGGACTGCCGGGCGCGGCGGAGATCATCAGGCGTTCCTGCTTCCCTTTTGCGCGCATATATATTTCGATCTTATCGCGCTCCGGCTGGTGGATCTTTTCGATCTTCCCGCCGATCAGTCTGTCGCCCAGCTCGGCGGCAAGCGCTGAGATCATACCGGCGTCAAATGGCATGACAGTTCCTTTCTTTCACGCGCGGTCCCTTTCGGGACGTTTTCCGGATCGCGCGCCGCTTTGCTTTCTTATCTGATCCGTTCGCCGAGCGGCACCGCGTCGTCAAGGAAGACCACGCGGATGGGGTCCTCGCCCGCGGCGAGGATCATACCGTCAGACTCGACACCGCAGAGGACGGCGGGCTTGAGGTTAGAGACCAGCGCGAGTTTTTTGCCGACAAGATCGTCGGGCTTATAGTATTTCGCGATGCCCGAAACGACGGTACGCTGTTCATAGCCGAGGTCGACGGTGAGCTTGAGCAGTTTTTTCGCTTTCGGGACCGGCTCGGCGGCGACGACCTTCGCGCAGCGCAGCTCGACCGACATAAAGGCGTCGAAGTCGATCTTCGGCAGCGGTTCGGGGCGTTCGGTTTTTTCCTCTTTCGGCTCCTCCGGTTTTTTCGGAAGAAGCGCGTCGAGCGCCGCCAGTTCCTTTTCAACGTCGATGCGCGCAAAGAGCGGCGCGCCTGCCTCGAAGGACGCGTCGGCGGGCAGAAGCCCCCATTTGCCGAGCGAATCCCAGTCTGACGCGGGATCGCCGAGCCGTCTTAAGATCTCGGCGCCCGTTCCGGGCATGAAGGGAGAGAGCAGGCCCGCGCAGATCCGCAGCGTTTCCGCCAGATTATACAGAACGCGCGCAAGACGCGGTTTATTCTCTTCGTTCTTCGCCAGCGTCCAGGGAGCGGTCTCGTCGATATACTTGTTGGCGCGGTTCAAGACCTTGAAGATCTCGGACAGTCCGTTCTGCAGGGCGAACCGGTCCATTTCTTTTTCATACGCGGCGCGGAGCGCGGAGGCGGCGTCGATCAACTCGCCGTCGAATTCGCCCTCTTCCTGATTTTCGGGCAGTTTTCCGTCAAAATACTTGCCGACCATCGCGGCGGTACGGGATACGAGATTTCCCAAAACGTTGGCAAGATCGGAATTGATGCGCGAGATCAGCAGTTCGTTTGAGAAATTGCCGTCCTGTCCGAAAGAAAATTCGCGCAGGAGGAAGAAGCGCAGGGCGTCCACACCGTAGCGGTCGACCAGCAGATAGGGATCGACGACGTTGCCTTTGGATTTTGACATTTTCTCGCCGTTGAACACGAGCCAGCCGTGTCCGTAGACTTTCTTCGGCAGCGGCAGTTCCATGCTCATCAGCATTGCCGGCCAGATGATCGAATGGAAGCGCACGATCTCCTTGCCGACGATATGCACGTCCGCCGGCCAGTATTTTTCATAGTCGTTATATCTGTCGTTCATGAAGCCGAGCGCCGTCGTATAGTTGAAGAGCGCGTCGACCCAGACGTAAACGACATGTCCGGGATCGAAATCCACCGGCACGCCCCAGGTAAAGGAGGTGCGCGAAACGCAGAGGTCCTCCAGACCCGGCTTGATGAAATTGTTGATCATCTCATTGACGCGCGAGGCGGGCTCTAAGAACGTCCCGGTCTCCAAGAGCGCCTGAACGCGTGAAGCGTATTTTGAAAGGCGGAAGAAGTACGCCTCCTCCTCGGCGTCGTACACCGGTCCGCCGCAGTCGGGGCACCTGCCGTCGACGAGCTGGCTCTCGGTCCAGAAGCTCTCGCAGGGCTTGCAGTATTTGCCGACGTATTTTCCCTTGTAGATGTCGCCCTTATCATACATCTTTTTGAAGATCTTCTGAATGGCGGCAACGTGATAATCGTCGGTGGTGCGGATGAAGCGGTCGTTTGAGACGTTCATCAGTTTCCACAGATCCTTGACGCCGCGTTCCCCTTCGACGATGCGGTCGACGAACTCTTTCGGGGTCACGCCGGCGGCTTTCGCCTTGTCCTCGATCTTCTGTCCGTGCTCGTCGGTGCCGGTCAAAAACATCACGTCGCAGCCCTGAAGCCGTTTATAGCGCGCGATCGCGTCGGTCGCCACCGTACAGTAGGTGTGCCCGATGTGCATCCCGGCGGACGGGTAATAGATCGGCGTGGTGATATAGAATTTTGACATGATAGGTCACTTCCTTTCAAGATAAAATGCCTCTTAACAGTTCCTCCAGCCGGACAAAATACTCCGGCGGCGCGGCGCTGAACTCCATATATTCCCCGGTTTTCGGGTGGATGAAACCGAGGTCGCGGGCGTGGAGGGTCTGCTCGCAGATCAGGTCCTTATGCTTTTTCTCAAAGGGGGTCTTCCCGCCGCCGTAGAGAGTGTCGCCGAGGACCGGATGCCCCAGATGCGCCGTATGGACGCGGATCTGGTGGGTGCGCCCGGTATGGAGGGTGAGTTCGACGCGGCAGAAGCCGCTAAACCGTTCGAGAACTCTGAAATCGGTGCGCGCGGGTCTGCCGTCGGGCGTCACCGCCATCTGCTTTCGCTTGACGGGATGTCTGCCGATCGGCGCGTCGATCGTGCCTTCGTCCTCTTTGAGATTGCCGACGAGGATCGCCTCGTATCTTCTGAGGAAGGAATGGTCCTTGATCTGCGCGGAGAGCGCGAGGTGCGCCTCGTCGTTTTTGGCGACCATCAGAAGTCCGGAGGTATTCTTGTCGATGCGGTGGACGATCCCGGGGCGGAGCACGCCGCCGACGCCCGAAAGGCCGTCCAGATGATAGAGCAGCGCGTTGACGAGCGTTCTGTCGGGGTTGCCGGGCGCGGGGTGGACGACCATCCCCTTCGGCTTATTGACGACCGCCAGCCAGTCGTCCTGATAGACGATCCCGAGCGGAAGGTCCTGCGCCTCCGCTTCGGCGGGGCGCGCATCGGGAAGAATGAGGGTCAGAAGATCCCCCGTTCTCACTTTGTAATTCTTCTCTTTTTCCGCGCCGCCGACGGTCAGGCGCGCTTCCTCGATCGCCTTCTGCGCCGACGCGCGTGTGACCGAAAAAGCGGCGGCGGCAAGCACGTCAAGCCGCGTTCCGGCATCGCACGCCGCCGCCGTATACTCTCTTTTTTCCATAGTCTCCCTATTCCGCCGTCGGCTGATCGCCGCTTTCAGGCTGTCCGTCGCCTTCGGGCTGTCCGTCGCCCTCCGGCTGATCGTCGCTTTCAGGCTGATCGCCGCCTTCGGACTGATCGCCGCTTTCGGGCTGATCCTCTTCCGCCGTCGGCTGACCGCCGGCGGGGGCTTTCTCCTTCATCTCGAAGAAGAGCAGCATCACGGCGAGGGTGAAGACGCCGACCACCACAAAGGCGTCCGCGACGTTGAAGACGGCGTTCCAGATCCTTTTGCCGAAGACGGTGATATTGAAGTCGAAGAAGTCGACGACTCTGCCGTCGAACAGACCCGTGCTTTCGGGCGAGAGGTGATAAAAGAAGATCCGGTCGATCATATTGGACAGTCCTCCGCCGAAGATCATCGTCATACTGACGAGCGTCAGCGGACGGAGGCTGTCATATTTCTTAAAGAAGAGGATCGCGACCGCCGTGAGCGCGACGGGCGTGAGGATCATGAAGACCCACCGCCAGCCGCCGCCCAGTCCGAACGCCATGCCGTCGTTGAGGACGTAGGTCAGACGGAAGAATTCTCCCAGAACGCTGACGCTGTCGCCGACCTGCATGAAGACGCGGACCAGATATTTCGTCAACTGATCCAGCGTCACGATGAGCACCGGCATACAGGCGCAGATCACGGCGAGCGCCCTTTTATTCTTTTCTTTAACCGTTTTCATTGAATATTCTCAAGGCATCTGAAGCAGAGGAATCCGCCGTCTTCGGTCTTCTTCCCTTCCTTCACGACGCTCCAGCAGCGGTCGCACTTGCAGCCCTCCGCTTTTTCGACGGCGACGCCGACGCCGTTGGCGGCGGTATACACGCCTTCGGGGGCTTCGCCTCTGACGACGGAGGCGTCGGAAACGATGAAGAACTCAAGCAGCTTCCGTCCGAAGGAGGAGAGCAGCGCGTATTCCTTTTCGTTGGCCGTATAGAGAACGATCTTCGCTTCCAGCGACTTGCCGATCTTTCCCGCGGCGCGCGCGTCCTCGAGCGCCTTCATGACGTCGTCGCGCATTTCAAGGAGTTTGTCGTACTTCTCTTCCTCACCGAACGCAAAGGAGGGATCGTGGATCGGCATATCGTTGAGCAGCACGTGCGCCGCGTCGTCGGTCGAGGCGTGCGGCATCATCTGCCAGATCTCGTTGCTCGTGAAGGCGAGGATCGGGGCGAGCATACGCACGACGCCCGACAGGACGGTATACATCACGCTCTGCGCGGCGCGGCGGGCGGCGCTGTCCTTCTTCTCGGTATAGACGCGATCCTTGGTGATGTCGATATAAATCTTCGACAGCTCCACCGTGCAGAAATTGAGGATCTCGTGGTAGACGATATGGAAGGCGTAGGCGTCGTAGGCGTCGCGCACCTTCTTGACGAGTCCGTTATAGCGGGCGTACAGCCACGCGTCGATCCCGGTGAACGCCGAGGGGGCGATCAGATGCTCGTCGGGCAGGAAGTCGCTGCCGTTATCGCCGAGGTTGGCGAGCAGGATCCGGGCGGTATTGCGGATCTTACGGTAGGATTCGGAGAGCTGCTTGAAGATCGGATCGGAGACGCGCACGTCGACCTGGTAATCGGAGGAGGCGACCCACAGGCGCACAAGCTCCGCGCCGTATTTCGGGATGACGTCCTCGGGAAGGATCGCGTTGCCCAGCGATTTGTGCATCGCCTTGCCCTCTCCGTCGACGACCCAGCCGTGCGTTAAGACCTGCTTATAGGGCGCGCCCTGTCCCTTGGCGCCCACGGCGGTGAGCAGCGAGGACTGGAACCAACCGCGGTACTGATCGGCGCCCTCAAGATACAGGTCCGCCGGCCAGTGGAGCGACGGATCGTCGTCCACGACCGCGAAATGGGTCGAACCGGAATCGAACCAGCCGTCGAGGGTATTGGTCTCCTTGACGAAGCGGTCGCAGCCGCAGGAGCATTTATAGCCGTCGGGCAGCAGCTCCTTTTCAGGAAGGTCGAACCAGGCGTTGGAGCCCTTCTCGCCGAAGATCGCCGAGATACGGTCGATCGTTTCGGGGGTGCAGACCGGCTTTTTGCAGTCGGCGCAGTAGAACACGGGGATCGGAAGGCCCCACTGCCGCTGACGCGAGATGCACCAGTCGGCACGCTCCTTCACCATCTGTCTGATCCGCTCGCCGCCCCACGCGGGGATCCACGAGACCTCTTCGGTCGCCCGGCACGCCTCGTTCTTGAAGGCGTCCACCGAGCAGAACCACTGCGGGGTCGCGCGGAAGATGATCGGAGACTTGCATCTCCAGCAGTGCGGATAGGAGTGAACGATCTCCTCGCTTGCGAGCAGGGCGCCGCTCTTCCTCATATCGTCAAGGATCACGGCGTTCGATTCGTCGTAGCGCAGTCCCGCGTACTGTCCGGCGTCGGCGGTCTGATAGCCGCGATCGTCGACCGGCACGATGACGTCGATGCCGTATTTCTTCGATACGATATAGTCGTCCGCGCCGAAACCGCCGGCGATGTGCACGAGTCCCGTACCGTTGTCCATCGTGACGTAGTCGGCGTTGACCACAAGAGAAATGCGGTCAAGGAAGGGATGATGCGCCGTCATATATTCGAATTCGCTGCCCGCGGCGGTGCGGATGCAGGAATAGTCCGGGACGCCCGCCTTCTCGAAGGCGTAGGGCGCCAGCTTGCGCGCGACGATATAGTATTCGCCGTTTACCGCGTAAACGCCGTACTCCTCGTCGGGGTTGAGGGCGATCGCCTGGTTGCCGGGCAGCGTCCAGGTCGTGGTCGTCCAGATGACGAAATAGGTCTTTGAAAGGTCGCAGACGTCCGCGAGTTTCCCCTTGTCGTCGGCGATCCTGAATTTCACGAAGATCGACGTGCAGGGATCGTCGGTATACTCGATCTCCGCTTCCGCCAGCGCCGTTTCGTCCTTCGGGCACCAGTAAACGGGTTTCAGCCCCTTGTAGATGTAGCCCTTTTCGTACATCTTCCCGAAGACCTTCACCTCGCGCGCCTCGAATTTCGGGTCCATCGTCAGGTAGGGACGGTCCCAGTCGGCGACGACGCCGAGACGCTTGAACTGCCCCATCTGGACGTTGACGAAATGCTGCGCGAACTCGTGGCAGCGGGTGCGGAACTCCGACGTCGACATTCTCTTGCGGTCGATCTTACTCTGCTTGATGATCGCCGATTCGATCGGCATACCGTGATTGTCCCAGCCGGGCGTGAAGGGCACGCGGAAGCCGGTCATGTGCTTATACTTGTTGATGAAATCCTTTAGGATCTTGTTCATCGCCGTGCCCATGTGGATGTTGCCGTTCGAGAAGGGCGGTCCGTCGTGGAGCACGAAAAGGGGCGCGCCCTCACGCTTTTTCTGCATGAGCGCGTAAAGTCCGAGCGCTTCGTTTTCCTTCAGCATATCCGGTTCCCTCTGCGGCAGCGACGCGCGCATCTGAAACGCGGTCTTCGGCAGGTTCAGTGTGCTTGAGTAATCTGTACTCATTGTATCGGTACTCCTTTGAAGATAAGTATATCGGTATTTCGTCGGTCAGGACGACGGCTTGTCTGTTTTTCTGACCGGCGGGATCTCTCTTGTGGACGCCGGGGCGCGCGGGATCTCCCTGGTATCGCCCGCCGCGCGCGGGACCTCCTTGGTATCGCCCTCGGTCTTCGGCTTCGGCTTGCGCCTCATCGCCTCAAAGACTGTGGTGCGCGCGCGGTCGGTCTTGCCCTCCCCCGCGCCGGGCGCCCGCCGCACCGGTGAATTGCCCGCTTCCTCTTCGAGCCGCTCGCTCTCTCTGGCGCTGTTTTCCAGATCGATCCGCATCTGCTCGAGAAGCGAATTGGCGTAGTCGTCCTCGGTCAATTCGAGCGCCGGATCGTCCGCCGAGACGTCGGAGGATATCTGATTGAGGAACTCTAAGTGCAGCTCGTACTGCTTCAGACTGTTCTCCTTGAACTCCTTGACGGCGCGGCGCAGCTTGAAGAGCGTCATGCGCTCCTCGCGGATCTTCGCCTTGAATTCGGCGAGCATTTTATCGGTGTTCATCTTCGCCGTACGCAGGATCAGGGCGGCGCGGTCGTTGGCCTCGTCGATCACCTTGCGCTCTTCCTTCTGGGCGTTGACCATCGCCCGCCGGATCGCGTCCTCGTTCTCCTTGACCTTTTTCAGTTCTCCCTCAAGGCGCGCGACTTCCTTTTCAAGACCGTCGGCGTAGACGTACAATTCGGTGTATTTATCAATGATAAAGTCCATCTGCTCGTCCACTTCGACCGTCGAATAGCCGCGCAGAGACTTCGTAAACTGTCGTTTTTTCAGTTCACCCGGAGACAGCATGTCCGTTCCTCCGTTCTTCAGAATAGCATAAACAGGATCGCAAGGATCCACAGAAGGATGACCGTTAGCATGAACGCCATATCGATCATCGAATTTTTGAACCAGCCCGTTTTATCGAGCAGCGCCTGCGCGGGCGCCATGATCCAGTCGGTCACGTTGAAGATCACGTTGACGACGGGATGGTCGGAATCGGGCGCGAGCAGCGACAAAAGCGCCCTGCCGATCATCAGGAACAGCAGCGCCGACAAGAGCGTCAGAACAATATCGCTCATCACCGACAGTACGGCTTGCAAGGTCTTCTACACCCCTTTATCCCATGAACAATCCAGAATGAACGATGAATGCGCCGTTCATTGCGTACGCCGGAAGACAGACGCCCCCGGCGCCTGTCTTCCGGCAAATATCCTTCGGTGCGTTTTTACGCGCGGCACGCGCCCGGGAACGCCCCCGGAACAGGGTCGTCAGAACGCGAAATCCTCGCCGGAGGTCTCGGGTTTCGCCGCCGGTTCCTCCTCGGCGTTCTCACCGGAGTCCTCGCCGGAGATCCCGACGTTGCTCGGCGTGATCACGAAGGTGTTGGCGGCGACGCGGCGGATGTTGCCGCCGATCGAATAGGCGACGCCCGACAGGAAGTCGATGAGGCGCTTCGCCGTTTCCTTGTTGGTCGCTTCGAGGTTGAGCACCACCGTACGGCGGCTGAGCAGATGATCGGCGATCTTGCCCGCGGACGCGTAGCTCTCGGGACGCACGACCTTCAGTTCGAGCGCCGACGGCGACGCAGCGCGCGGCGCGTAGCCGCCCGACTGCTGTACGGCGGGCTTGACCTGTTCTTCTCTTGCCGGTTCCTCGTAGGTGACGGTCTCTTTCTCTTCTTCCTTCTCTCTGAACTTGTCCCAGATACCCATGATTCAATCCTCCGTGTATGTTTTTCCTTCTTTTTTATTTTTCTTCTTTCGGGGTGATGTCTCTGCGCCCGAAAAGCGCGCTGCCCAGGCGCACCTCGGTGCTTCCCGCGGCGATCGCCTCGGAATAACTGTCCGTCATGCCCATCGACAGGACATTCATATCTATATTATGCAGTTTTTTTGCCGAAATGTCAATAAATTTTTGATAAGTTTCTTCGAAATAGCGGGATTTCTCCTCACTTTTCTGCGTTACCGGCGAGACCGCCATCAATCCGCAGACGTGAAGGTGCGGCAGCGGGGCGATTTCCGCCAGCGCGCTCTCCAGCTCCTCCGGCATAAAGCCGCCCTTCTGTTCCTCCCTGCCGGTATTGACCTCCAGCAGTACGTCGATCACCCTGTTATGCTTTTTTGCCTGCTTCTCGATCTCCTGCGCCAGCGGGACGCTGTCGACCGACTCGATCATATCGACCTTGTCGGCGATATACTTCACCTTGTTGCGCTGCAGCCGTCCGATGAAATGCAGTTTTGCGCCGCCCTCCAGCTGCGGATACTTTTCGAGCAGCTCCTGCACTCTGTTCTCGCCGATCGCGGTAACGCCGCACTCCTTCACCGCAAAGTTGATCTGTTCCGCCGGCACCGTCTTGGTCGCGGCGAGCAGCAGGGGCGCGGGTCTTCCCGCGGCGCGCGCGGCGCGCGCGATCTCCTCTCTGACGCGCGCGATATTCGCGCGCACGGTACTGTTGTCAAGCATGTTCTTCACCCCTCTTTGTCCCGGGATCTCTCTATCCCGTATATCCTTCCCGCACGTCCCTGCCCGACGTGATCACCGCGTCGTTGAGCTCGAGATATCCGGGGTGTTCCCGGTCGCCCGTATAATCCTTCACGATACAGCTGCCGCCTTCGCTCGTGATGATCTCGATATCCTTGCGCGTGACCTTGTTGCCGCGCTGAACGTAAACGAAGGTCTTTCCCTCGCCGTTTTCATCCTCCGCGTAGCGCAGGGCGCCGCCCGGGATCGTCAGACCGTCGACCTTCTCGGCGATGACCTTCACGCGGTCGCAGCGACCGATCGGGGTCTCCGGAAGACTGCGCGAGAAGAAGGTCAGAAGCGTCGTCCCCTTCTTCGGGTCGGACACCGCCTTTTCAAGCGTCAGGTCCAGTTCCTCGCCGGTCGAGGCGCGCACCGAATAGCGGTTCCCCGCCGCAAGCGGCACGGTGTTCTCGGTATCGGTGAGCAGGACCAGCCGCCAACCGGCGCTGCGCACGATCTTCCCGGCGTCGGCAGACAGATCGGTCTGTTTCGCGGAAGCCAGCAGTTTCTCAAAGGACTCGGGCGCGAGGTTGTCGGCGTTCTCAAAGGAAAACGCCTCCTCGTATCCGTCGCAGGCGTGGACGTAGTTGCCCGACACCGGCGCCGTCACGGTCTGAAGACAACTGCCGAGTTGTTCGATGAGCGATCTCCGCTCGATCGCGATCAGCTCCTTCTCGTGCGCAAAATCAATGCGCACGCCCGCCGCCGTGCTCCGGCGGTCCAGAGCCGCGAGCAGCGCGTCGCAGAGTTTCGCCGCGCCGGTCGCGCATCCCGAATCCGACATCCCGCGCAGTTCCGACATCAGAGCGCGCACGTCGGCGCTCGCACGCGACAGCGACTGCGTCTGCTCGGCTTCCTTGAACACCGCCTCGAGCCGGTCGACCCGCAGGAGCCATTCGCGCACCTCGGGCGACGGGAGATAGACGCCGCAGAGTTCGGTGCCCACGCGGACGTTCTCTCCGTCCGGCAGCGCGCTGTACGCCATACCGCTGCCCTTGAAGCGCAGCGGCTCTTCATCCTTGAAGAAGTACGCGTCTCCCTCAAAGCCGAGCTCCGCCTTGACGCGCTCGGCGGTCGCCGTCGTGTAGTCGTTCCCGTCCAGCCCCGCCAGATGATAGACGACGAAGACGATCAGCGCGATCGCAAGGATGCCGGAGATCAGATATGTGAAAACGTTGACGAGATATTTTTTATCCATATCCTGTTCTTTACTTTATCGCTGTTTTATCGGTTCCCGTTCTTCATTCTTCCGCCGATGCGCGCAGAAACGCCTTCGCCGCCTCAAGCGCCCGGGCGGCGGGATCTTTTGCAAAGGGATCGATCACCACGGCATTCTCCCGCCCGGCGTTCGCTCTGAACCAGGTCAGCTGCCGCTTGGCGTAGCGCCGCGAGGACTGCTTGATCTGATTTTTCACGTCTTCCAGACTGCATTGACCTTCAAAATACGGCAGGAACTCCTTGTACCCGATCGCCTGCGCGGCGGTCGCCGCACAGGAGCGCGCGGCGAGCGCACGCGCTTCCTTTTCAAGACCTTTTTCAAACATCCCGTCGACCCTTTTTTCGATCGCGGCGTAAAGCTTTGCGCGGTCCTCCGGCAGCAGCAGGATGCGCAGCGCGCGGTAGGGCGCCTCCTCAGGGTGCGAGGCGCGGTCCCAGTCGCTCTTGGTCCTTCCCGTCGCGCGGTAGATCTCCAGCGCGCGGATCACCCTTTTGCGGTTGTTCCGGTGCGTCGCCGCGGCGCTTTCGGGATCGACGCGGCACAGTTCCGCGTACAGATCCTCCGACGTTCTCTTTTCAAGCTGCGCGCGCACTTCTCCGTCGCCGCCCGCCTCAGAGAACGCCGTGCCGTCGAGCAGCCGGTCGAGATACAGTCCCGTGCCGCCGCAGACGATCGGCAATTTGCCGCAGGTCAGCGTCTTTTCGATCGCGCGGCGCGCGGCGGAAATGAAATCGGCAAGCGAATACTCCTCGTTTGGATCGGCGACGTCGATCATCCGGTGCACGACCCCCCGCGCTTCCTCCTTCGTCACCTTGCCGGTGCCGATATCCATCGTGCGGTAGATCTGCATCGAATCGCAGGAGATCACTTCTCCGTCCAGCGCCAGCGCGAGGTCTACGGCAAGCGCGCTTTTGCCCGTCGCGGTAGGTCCGGCGACGGCGATGAGTTTTGCGGTGTTCGTCATATCGATCATAGGCAAACCGGAGACCGCGCAGGCGCAAAGCGCTCAGACGCGGCGTTTTTGTGCAAACGGCGTAAAAAAAGCGGCGTGAAGCGGGACTACTGAATGAGCATCGCGTCTCCGAACGAAAAGAATCTGTAGTTTTCGCGCTTCGCTTCCTCGTACGCGCTCATGACGCGCTCTCTGTCGTAAAACGCCGAGACGAGCATGAGGAGCGTGCTTTCGGGCAGGTGGAAATTGGTGATCAGGGCGTCGGTCGCCTTGAAGCGATAGCCGGGGTAGATGAAGATCGCCGTATCGTCGGACATGGGGTGCAGAACGCCGTCGCCGTCGGCGGCGCTTTCGAGCGTCCGGCAGGAGGTCGTGCCCACGCAGACGATCCTGCCGCCCGCCGCGCGCACGGCGTTGAGGGCGTTCGCGGCTTCGGGCGTGACCGAGAAGAACTCGCTGTGCATGACGTGTTCCTCAACGTGATCGACCTTGACCGGACGGAAGGTCCCCAGCCCGACGTGCAGCATGACGCGCACGATCTTCACGCCCTTTTTTTCGATCTTTTCAAGCAGTTCCGGCGTGAAATGGAGCCCCGCGGTCGGCGCCGCGGCGGAGCCGCGCTCCCTTGCGTAGACCGTCTGATAATCGTCCTTGTTCTGCAGTTTCTTCGTGATATAGGGCGGCAGCGGCATCTGCCCGATCCTGTCGAGCAGCGAATAGAAATTGTATTTTTCGTGATCGTAGGAGAAGCGCATGACGCGGTTTCCCTCGGGCGTGACTTCCTCGATTTTTGCACACAGCAGACCGCCCGCGAATACAATGTCAGTGCCGGGCTTGCAGCGTCTGCCCGGGTGCACGATCGTCTCGAAGCGGTCGTTTCCGCGCGCGCGCAACAGCACCGTTTCGATCTTCACGCCGGTATCCGCCTTCTCGCCGTAAAGCCGGGCGGGGATGACCTTTGAGTCGTTGATCACCAGCGCGTCCCCGGGATCCAGATAGTCGACGATGTCGCGGAATACTCTGTGCTCCACCGTTTTCTTTCGGCGGTCGAGCACCATCAGCCGCGCGCTGTCGCGCGGCTCGACGGGCGACTGCGCGATATACTCCTGCGGCAGGTCATAATAAAAATCCGAAGTGGTCAGCGCGCAGCGCGGCCGGGCGTTTTCAATCATCGGGCAATTCTCCTGAACGTTCCGTTTCATAGTATTATACATCATTACTATCAATATTGCAACTCTTTTTTGAAGTTTTCGGAGGGCTATGGAAATTTTTTTGCAGTCAATCCCCTTTTCCGGAACGATCGCCCTTCTGCCCTCGCCGCTGGAGAGCGGGGGAACGCCCGACTGGTTCGCCTTCGGGCGCGTGCTCGACCGCGTCGCCGGGGCGGGCTTCCACGCCGCTCTGCCCGCCTGCCGGGCGGAACGGGCGACGTTAAAGCGAAAGGAACGCCTGGCGTTCGCCTCCTGCGCCGCGGCGCAGCTCCCGCCTTCCGCGCAGGTCTATTACTGCCTCGATCCCGAGGGCGGAGAGCAGGCGATCGACGAGGCGATCGAAGCAAAGGCGCTCGGCGTCGGCGGGTTCATCGTCGATCCCTGCCCCGCCGGGCGCCGCGGCGTTTTTCTGTTCGTAAAGCGGCTGACGGAAGAAACCGCTCTCCCCGTCTGCCCCGTCAAAACGCCCGGCAGGGAGAATATCTCCTTCTACGCGGAATTCGCCGCCCTGCCCGGCGTGGCGGCGGTCGCCTGTCCGTCGTGCGACCCGGCGGAGGGCGCGCTTTTGGAGCGCGCTTTCAGCGAATACGGCAGAAGCGTTTCCGGCGCGCCGGGGATCCTTTCGGCAAACGACGCGCTCTGGCTTCTGGGCGCCGCGCCCGGCGCGGGTTTCCTCTCGTACCTCCCGACGGTTTTCCCTCCCGAGACCGCGCGGGCGGCGCGCGTGAAGAGCGGCGCGCGCGCAGACGTCTCTTCCCCGCTCTTTCGCGCGGCGGAGTATTTTTCCTCTTCCGACGCCGCGGCGAACGTCAAATGGGCGCTTCACCGTCTGGGACTCTGTATGCCCACCGTCAGACTGCCGCTCTGGGAACCGGACGCCTCGACCTGCGCCGCCCTCTCGGCGCTCGTCTGCTGATGGCGTCTCCGCCCCGAAAAAAGGACCGTCCTGCCCGAAGGCGCAAAAAAAAGGGGCGCTTCACCCGTCGCTTCCGCGCCGAATGAACCGCCCCGCCGACGTTTTGCCGTCCGGCTTGCGCCCCGGTTTTTTCATTACGTTTTTTTCATTATCAGGGGACCCGCCCGTGAAAAAAGATCCCGGGGGGATCCTTCCGTCCGGATTAAAATCACGGGATCCGTCCATACTGTTGTCACAGGTCAACGCGAAAGGAAGAAAAAGAAATGATCGTCAAACGAGGAGAAATATACTACGCGGATCTCAGCCCCGTGGTGGGCAGCGAGCAGGGCGGCCTGCGCCCGGTGCTGATCGTGCAGAACGATTTGGGGAACCGGTACAGTCCCACCGTGATCGCCGCGGCGATCACCAGCCGGTTGAGCAAGACCCGGCTGCCGACGCACATAGACGTCTCGTTCGGGCAGGCGAAGAGCGGCGGGCTTGCAAAGGAGTCGGTCGTCCTGCTCGAGCAGGTGCGCACCCTCGACAAAAGCCGCCTGCGCGAAAAACTCGGCGTTCTGCCGCCCGAGGTCATGCGTTCCGTCGACCGCGCGCTGCTCGTCAGCTTCGGACTGACCGATCGCGCGGACGGCGCGGCGATCGCGGCGAGCACCGCGCAGTAACGCCGCGAAAAGCGCCGCCGCGCGGCGCGCCAGCCGGCGTTTCAGCGCTTCCTGCGCATATCGGAAAAGAAGTCCGAAAGCAGTTTTTGCGCTTCATTTGAAAACAGACCTTTTTCGATCTTTGGATGAAAGAGCCCGGGCGTTTTCGAGAGGTCGAGCACCGATCCGAAGGCGCCCGCGGCGCTGTCGGAGGCGCCGTAGACCACGCGCCTGACGCGGGCGTTGACCAGCGCTCCGGCGCACATCGGGCAGGGCTCGAGCGTAACGTAGACCGTCGCCTTGTGGAGCCGCCAGCCGCCGAGCGCTTTGCAGGCGGCGTCGATCGCCTCGATCTCGGCGTGGCGGAGGGCGTTTTTCTCTTTTTCACGGCGGTTGCGCCCGACGCCGACCACTCTGCCGTCGTCCCAGACGACGACCGCGCCGACCGGCGTCTCGCCGTCCGCCGCCGCCTCGCGCGCCAGATCGAGCGCCATGCGCATTTTTTCGGCGTCAAACGCGGCTTCCTTCTGTTTCATCTCATCTTTTTTCATACGCTGTTCCTCACTTTTCTGCAGTATAGCAGATATGCCGGAAAAAATCAAGTTTCCGCAGGGAAATGTATTCCTTTCAGGCAAAAAACGTATCCCCTTCCCGAATTTGGCGGGAATGCCTGAAAAACAGGCGCTCTTCACGCAAAAATCAGCCTTTTCGCAGGCAAAAAACAATCTTCGTCGCTTGACAAAAACGAAAACCCGTGATAAAATACATGTGATTATCGGCTTTCTGCCCAAAAATGAAAGGAGTCCGCGATGGACGAGCGTGCCGGCTACATAAAAAAACGGAATATTCTCCTCGCGCTGCTCCTTTGCGCGACGGTTATCGCCGTCATGATTTTCGTCTTCTCGACGGCGGGCAATCGCCCGGAAGCCGCCGAACCCGTCGAAGAGCCCGCGCCGGATACCGCGTGGCGCGCCGACGTTGAGGCGCCGGAAGAAGAAAACCGGTTAGCGGAGCTGCTGGGGGACAAGCGTCCCACGGGCGAGGCGATCGTGCTGTATTACGGAGAACTGCAGCTCGGCGTTTCCGACGGTACCGTCGATCCCGCGGCGCTGTCCGCACAGCTCGACGCGGCGCTGGACGGACGCTGCACGCCCGATCAGAAGATCGAAGCGCGCTGTGAGAAGACTTCGGACTATCCCGTCAGCTTCGACGCGCTGCTGAACGCCGCCGCCGACGCGGTGCTCGACGAAGAGACGACCGCCTGCGGTCTTTACGTGAACGGCGCTCTGGTCGGCGCGGCGAACGACGAGGAGACGGCAAAGGACGCCCTTTCCTCCTTCCTTACGGCGGTGAAGAGCGAACAGAATCTCGGCAGCAACAGCACCGTAGAACTGCGCAACGTCAGTTACCGCACGCTGAAGACTGCCAAGCGCAGCGTGATGAACGGAAGCGAACTTGCCGTTCTGATCGCGCGCAGCTGCAACGAGGACGTGACGATCAGCGGCGTGGACTATGCCCGGATCAGGGAGTATATGGCGTCCGCCGAACTGCCCAGCGAAGAACTGACCGTCCGCACGGTCGTCAAGAAGAACGAGACGGTCGCGATCCCCTTCGGCGTACAGTATGAATACGACGATTCCAAACCCGACGGCTTTTCGACCGAAAAACGGGCGGGCGTCGACGGAACGAAGACCTATACCTATGAGATCGTTTATGAAAACGGAAAGCAGATCTCCAAAGAAAAGATCTCCGAGGCCGTCGTACAGCAGCCTGTCGACCGGATCATCGTCCGCGGCGTCAAGCAGTATCTGCTCTGGCCGCTCTCAAAGGAGAACGTGCGCGTGACCAGCCCCTACGGCGGGCGCATCCACCCCATCACCGGCGTCTGGAGCGGACATACCGGCGTCGATCTCGCCGGTCCCGCCAGCGGCGACATCAAGGGCGATCCCATCTACGCCGCAATGGACGGCACGGTCACCACGGCGGTCGTCAGCCGCTCCTCCACGGGATACGGCACCTACGTGATCATCGACCACGGCGAACGGCTGATCTCCGGCAAGAACGTCAGCACGCTCTACGCACACTGCAATTCGATCACCGTCAAGTCGGGACAAGCCGTCAAAAAAGGCCAGGTGATCGGCTACGTCGGCTCGACCGGCGCGTCCACCGGCCCGCACCTCCACTTCGAAGTGCGCGTCAACGGCTCGATGACCGACCCGCTGACCTATATGTATACCCTCAGCATCGGCGGCGACCCGCTCGATACGAAAAAATTCACAAAATAACGGAAAAAACGGTTGCCGCTTCGCAGTCCGGCGACCGTTTTTTAATTCGCAATCCGCAATGCGCAATGCGCAATTGTTGCTTATATAGCGCGTCCGTACGTTTTGTCGCAGAGCTGAAGCGAAGTTGAAGCGTCGCCATTATTTCAATTCGCGATCCAAATACAATTCGGAATTATTTGAATTAGCCCCGTATGGAAAACCGTTTGCCGCAAACAAGCGTCGCGGCGTCGCCCTTGTGCGGCGGCTGTTTTGCCGCATAACTTCGTTGCCAAATCTTGCAATACACAAAGTATTGCTGCGATTTGTGCGCCTGGTTCTGCAACAAAACCGCTCGCCGCGGCATAACGGAGCATCAAATATAGTTCTGTTTTCAAGTGAAAGTTTTCAAGTCAGATACTAATATTTTTATGGAAAACCGTTTGCCGCAAACAAGCGTCGCAGCGTCGCCCTTGTGCGGCGGCTGTTTTGCCGCATAACTTCGTTGCCAAATCTTGCAATACACAAAGTATTGCTGCGATTTGTGCGCCTCGTTCTGCAACAAAACCGCTCGCCGCGGCATAACGGAGC
>JAFTCT010000120.1 GCA_017454525.1 Clostridia bacterium | reverse complement strand
GCGCTCTTTTGTAGCTTTGTTTCGCTTTTTTATCCCATTTCTCCTTCTTTCCACTTCTTTTCTCATACTAAATGCCATTGATTTTTCACACTAAACGCAACCCTTTGCTACTGTTGCATTTACTTTGAGAATTTACGAAAATCTTAAATAACGTTCAAAAATCGTGTAGTGAGTAAATTTTCTCCTTTCCCGGCGGTTTTTGGCGTTTCAATTATTTTTGTCAAAGCGGAATACTTCAAACGGTTTATTCGACCTCGAAGCAGACGTATTCGCGGCTGAATTCATAGCCGAGTTTTTCCGCGAGGCGGACGGACAGCATATTCGCCGCGTCCCACGCGGGATAGAGCCCTTCGTCAAGGCACGAGAGGATCAGTTTTGCGGCGACCGCGGTGCCAAGACCTTTGCGCCGTTCTTGCCTGACGGTATCGATCTCGACATCGATCCCTCCACGGTATCTGGAATAAGACGACGCGGCGGAAACGATCTTTCCTTCCTTCATAACGGCATAGCCGCGTCCGAGTTCGAGGTATTTCTCCTTCGAGCCGAAGACGGAAACGCAATCCTCAAATTCTTTATTATTCAGTGAAAAACGTCTCATTGTCGTAGATGTTCTGCTGTGCCATAAACGATTTTTCGACCTCATAACAACCGGAATTTATACTGTTTTTGCCCGATATGAAGCCGTAACGCTGTTTTGTCCTTCCATCCTGCGAAAACCGGCGGCAGAATACAATTCTATTTCCGCTTCGGCGTCCGCATCGACCACGACCATCATTTGATTCGGCCTATTCAATTCGATCGCCTTTGCCAGCAGCGCCGTTTCATAGCCTTGCCGCGCCGCTTCGGGCTTGATAAACAGGGCGTAGATCTCATTGACCGCATAACAGCATTGAACGTCCAGATATCCCCGGATCTGTCCGTCTTTTACAGCCAGCAGGACTCTGAATTTGTCCGGAGCCGACAGGATCCGCTCGGCGGTCCAGTAGGTGTCGACGCTATGAAGATCACGGTACTGCTTCGACCACTTTTCCGAAAGCGGTTCTATCTGAGCGGTCGATACATTCGGCGTCGGTCCGGTCAGAATCATTTTCTGCTGTTCCGGATCAAATACCGCCCCTTTCCGTTTCAACGGCCGGGAAATCGCCGTATTCTTCGGATTGAATACAAAATCCATTTGGTATCCGCCGTAGTTCCTTTCCATATAGGAAAGCATCTCGGTAAACGCTTCTTCTTTCCCGGTAAAACCTATGAGCATCTCAATATACCGGTCATCCGGAAGGACGATCCAGACGAAAAGCCCGTTGGCCGTTCCGTTTTCCGATACGGCATAAGCATATTTATCCTTCGCTTTTAGGGAACGGTAGAGATTATCCTTGTCATAAGTGAAATGCGGATCGGAATATAACGGGTGCGAAGCCAGTTCGCGAATAAAATCCTCATATTCATCAAATGAACGTATTTCCCGGATCATTTTCCGCACCTCCGCAAATTCCGTTTTTTTGAACTGCGTTCGCTTTTTTATATCACAAAAAGCGGCGCTTTTCTTCTATAAACCGGACAAATTCATCCGCGGGAAGAGGTTTTGAGAAATAAAATCCCCGGATATAGTCACAGCCCATGCCTTTGAGCGTATCGACGGCCTCGTGCGTTTCCGCGCCTTCGACCACAAACTGTTTGCCGGTCACGTTCAGTCAAACGCCTCCGCCTGCTCCAGAAAGAACGCCCGGTAGGTGCGTACGCTTTCGAGTTCGGTCCATTTTTTGACGCGGGGCGGATCGTCGTCGAGGTCGTAGATCCTTGCGTGCGCGAGCGAGAGGAGGAAGGGCGAGTGGGTGGAGAGGATGAACTGGACGCCGTGACGGCGCGCGCAGTCCTCTATAAAGTATTTGAGTCTGATCTGATTCGCGGGCGACAGACTGTTTTCGGGCTCGTCCAGCAGGCAGAGGGTATTGTCCCGGATGCGCTCGACGAAGAAGGAGAGCGCGCTCTCGCCGTTCGACTGCTCCTTCACGTTGCTCATCAGTTCTCTGCAGAGGAAATTCGACTGGCTTTCATTTCTGTCGCGCATCGACGCCATGCGCGCAAAGCGCTCGTAATCGTCGATGCCGTGGAGTTGAAACGCCGGATCGTTTGCCGGGCGCGACGGATCGCGGGCGCTGATCCAGTCTTTGACGAGTTCCTCGCGCCTGCGGTCGATCCCGTCGTTGATGTGCCTTAGTTCCAGCATATGATCGAATACGTCGTCGCTGGTGACGATCGCGCTGCCATCGGGCGGGTCGTTTTTGAGCTGATAGCCGCACAGGGCGGTATAGTTCTCAAAGAACTCGCTGCGGTTGAAGCGCACGCCGCGCGCAAGCCCCAGCTTTTCGGCGATGACGTTCAGAAGCGTGCTTTTGCCCGATCCGTTGTCGCCGCAGAAAACGGTGATCTCCTCAAAAACAAGTTCGGGCATCTCCCTGTAACGGAAGACGCCGAACGGATAGAGCGTCGCGTTGACCGTGCGGCGCGTTTTCGGAATGAAATACCGGCTTCGCGGGTCGAAGACGCCCTCTTCCTTCTCTTTGCCGGGCAGGGAAAAACGGTCTAAATAAATCATCCTGATACCCTGATCCCTTTTGACGCCAGAAACGCCTTCAGTTCCTCCGGTGTGCCGACGGTGAAGCCCTCTTTTGCAAAAAAGCAGGTCGATCTCATCCAGGTCTTCACAAGGATCAGGCGCTCTGTTTCGATCACTTCCTTGACGTGGCTGAATTCCTCGTCGATCGGGTCGCCTTCCCCCGGATCGAAGTGCATGACGCTGTCGGTGAAATAGGCGGTCGTTTCGCCGCTGCGGCCGCGGAACGCCTCCTTCAGCCGCTTTCCGGCGGAGGCGCCGGAGAAGAAGAACGACGCCGGCAGAACGATAAGAAAAACGGCGACGAGCACGACGCCTGCGGCGACGCCCCGCGCTCCGCCCCAGCCGGTGATCAGGATCGCCGCGAGCAGCGCCGCCGACGCGAGCGCGAACAGCGCGATCACCGCCATGATCCCGATCGCCGCGGGGCTTTTGAAGCGCGTATAATTCAGATAGTCGTCAAGATCCCGCTCGGTCGTCAAATGCCGGTATTCGAAACGGTGTTCCACGGATCGTTCACTCCTTTACGTTTACGCCCTTTGACGCGAGAAAGACCTTCAGTTCTTCGGGCGTGCCCTTGACAAAGCCCTCTTTGGAGAGGAAATAAATAAGCCGCGCGTGGGTCTCAAGGACGAGCGCGCCGTCGTTCTCGCGCAGGGATTTCATCTGTGCGTAGGGCGTGGCGGTCGTCAGCGATCCGTTGACGCCCATACGCAGCGCCTCGCCGTCAAAGATGATGAAGTCCTCGGGATAGTTCCCGCCGTACATTTCCCTGATCTGTTTCCGGCGCGCCGATACCGAAGTGAAATAGGGAAGGATCATGATCAAAAAGCACAGGGCGTATACGATCGCGCTCGACACCAGGGGGAAGGAGAGGATGTTCATGACGGCAAACGCGATCACGATACCGAAGATCACCAGCCCCATGACGCCGAACACGGCGAATAATACCGGGCGCGGCGGACGCTTGAAGACCAGATATTTGTACATTTTCTTAATGAACGCGTCGTTTGCGGTGAAGCGATATTCAAAAACGGGTTCCATGCGGTTCCTCCTTTTTTTAAACTGTTCCTTCAGCCAATACTCATTTCTTTTTGAACTGCTCCTTTAACCTCAACGAGGTATCGAGGATCCTCTTGCGCAGACGGATCGTCTTGGGCGTGACCTCGATCAGTTCGTCGGGCGCGATGAATTCGATCGCCTCCTCGAGCGACATTTTGACGGGCGTGACCAGTTTCAGCGCTTCGTCTGCGCCGGTAGAGCGGATCGCGGTCAGATGCTTCTGACGGCAGACGTTGACGGCGATATCGCCGAGTTTGGGGTTGATGCCGACGAGCATTCCCTCATAGACCGGCACGCCCTGTCCGATGAAGAGCGGTCCGCGCTCCTGCGAGTTGAAGAGCCCGTAGGAGGTCGTGATGCCCGATTCGCTTGCGACCAGCGACCCGGTGTAGCGCGTGGGGATGTCGCCCTTGTAGGGCTGATAGCCCTCGAACAGGGTGTTCATCACGCCCTCGCCGTGGGTGTCGGTGGGGAAGTGCGAGCGGTAGCCGAAGAGGCAGCGCGAGGGGATCAGGTATTCCAGGCGCGTGCGCGTTTCGCGGGGATCCATGTTGATCAGCTCCGCCTTGCGCGCGCCGAGTTTCTCCATAACGGCGCCGACGTATTCGTTCGATACGTCGATGAAGAGCCGTTCGATCGGCTCGCATTTCTTGCCGTCGATCTCCTTCATGATGACCTTCGGGGTGGAGAGGGCGAGTTCGTAGCCCTCGCGGCGCATCGTCTCGACCAGGATCGAGAGGTGCATTTCGCCTCTGCCCGAGACGATGAAGCTGTCGGTGGTGTCGCCGTCGCGCACGCGCAGCGAGACGTCCTTGAGCAGTTCGTCGTAAAGGCGTTTGCGCAGATGGCGGGAGGTCACGTATTTGCCTTCCTTGCCGGCGAAGGGCGAGTCGTTGACCATGAAGGTCATTTCAAGCGTCGGCTCGCTGATCTTCACGAAGGGCAGGGGATCGGGCGCGTCGGGCGCGCAGATCGTGTCGCCGATCGTGACGTCCTCCGCGCCGGAGAAGCAGACGATGTCGCCGGGCAGAGCGCTCTCCACGGGAACGCGCGAAAGTCCGTCGAACTGATAGAGTGAAACGACCTTGGTCCTGCGGGGCGCCGCGTCGGGGTCGTGATAGTTGCACAGCGAGACCGGCGCGCCGACCGAGATCTTTCCGTTCTCGATGCGGCCGATGCCGATGCGGCCGACGTAGTCGTTATAGTCGATCGACGAGACGAGCAGCTGCAGGTTCTTGTCGGGATCGCCCTCGGGCGCGGGCATATACTCAAGGATCGTCTCGAACAGCGGGACGAGATCGGTCCCCGGCTCGAGATCGGAATAGGACGCCGTGCCGCTTCTGCCCGAGCAGAAGATCATCGGGCTGTCGAGCTGTTCGTCGGTCGCGTCGAGGTCCATGAGCAGTTCGAGGACTTCGTTCTCGACCTCTAAGATCCGCGCGTCGGGACGGTCGATCTTGTTGATGACGACGATGACGCGGTGTCCGAGCTCGAGCGCCTTCTGCAGAACGAAGCGCGTCTGCGGCATCGGACCCTCCGCCGCGTCCACGAGCAGCAGCACGCCGTTGACCATTTTCAAGATGCGCTCGACCTCTCCGCCGAAATCGGCGTGTCCGGGTGTGTCGACGATGTTGATCTTGACGTTCTTATAGTGTACGGCGGTGTTCTTTGCCAGAATCGTGATGCCGCGTTCGCGCTCGAGGTCTCCCGAGTCCATGACGCGCTCCTCGGTCGCCTGATTTTCCCTGTATACGCCGCCCTGCTTGAGCATCTGGTCGACGAGCGTCGTCTTGCCGTGGTCGACGTGGGCGATGATGGCGATATTTCTCAAATCTTCTCTTTTCAACTTCTTGTCTCCTTTTTAGAGCAGCGGTGGATACGCGGGCGCACGCGCGCCCGAAAAACAATTCATTATAGCACGGTTTTTGAGATTTGTAAAGATTTTTTTTGCGCCCGCCGCCGCTTTTGACGCCTTTTCGCACCGTTTTTTGCGCCCGCCGCCGGGCGTCAGCCGTCTTTTGCCGTTCGCGGTTTGCAAATGCCCGTGACGGTCAGCTTCCGGTCGTCTTCGACGTAAAAAGACACCTCGTAACCGGCGTAGGACAGCCCGTAGGAGCGTTCGTCCTTCCGGTAGCCGGGGCGGGGATCCTCGCGCAGGATACCGAGCAGACCCGCGCGCTTTTTTTCGGGGATGATCTCAAGAAGTGCGCCGTCAACGCAGACCTCCAGCGCGTGATCGGCGCAGCCGTCGGAAAAGCCGCCGCGCGCGCCGGGGATGCAGTCGGCGTGCGGCAGGTAGGGCTTGATATCGTAGACCGGCGTGCCGTTTACCAGATCCGCGCCGCCCACCGAGAGCGCCGGACGGCCGTCGACCTCCGTGATCCCGTGAAATTCGACCGCAGACAGCCCGACCGGGTTGGGGCGGTTGGGCGAACGGGTGGCGAACACCCCCACGCGTTTGTTGCCGCCCAGACGCGGCGGCCGGACGGTCGGCGACCAGGGGGCGTCCGGATCCTCGAGAGAGAACCCCCACAAAAGCCACAGGTGCGAATAGCCTTCGATCCCGCGCAGCGCCGCGGGAACGGCGTATTCCTTCTCGAAAACCACCGCAGCGGTCAGCTCCTTCACCCGCCCGCTCTGGCGCGGAACGCCGAATTTCTCCTTGAAATCGCTGCGGATATGTGCGATCGGGACGAGCGTCAGTTCTTCAAAACCCTTCTTTTTCATACAATTCACCGAAAACACGCGTATATTTTTATAATTCTTCTTGAATTATAACATATTTTGCGCTATAATGCAAGTATAAGAGGGCGAATCGCCCGTATGATAAAGGAGAGCGCTTATGAAAAAGTATTCAATCGGGCTTCAGCTCTATTCGGTGCGCAGCGATCTTTACCGGGATTTCGAAGGAACGCTGAAAAAAGTCGCCGGAATGGGCTACGACAGCGTGGAATTTGCCGGACTGTACGGAAAAAGTGCGGCGGAGGTGAAGGCGCTGTGTCAGAAATACGGTCTTGATCCCGTCAGCGCGCACGTGGGGCTGTCGGAAATGCTCGCCGATCCCGACGGCGTGTTTGAGACCTACAAAGAGATCGGCTGCCGGTACATTGCCGTGCCCTATCTGCCCGCGGAGGACCGCCCGCTGACCCCGAACTACGGGAACGTGGTCGCGTCGATCGCCGCGCTTACAAAAAAAGCGAAGGCGTACGGTTTACAGATGCTCTATCACAACCACGATTTTGAATTCGTGCGCCTGCCCTCGGGCGAATACGGATACGACGACCTCTTTTCGCGCATCCCGGACCTCGGCGCCGAGATCGACGTCTGCTGGGTCAACGTCGCCGGCGAGGATCCCGCGGCGTATCTGAAAAAATACGCCGCGCGCATCCCGGTCGTCCACTTCAAGGACTTCGTGATGCCCGGCAAAAAAGCCAAGAACCTCTACGCTCTCATCGGGCAGGAGGAGCCGCAGGACAAGGCGAGCGAGGAGGATTTCCAGTACCGTCCGCTCGGCTGCGGCGCGCAGGATCTGCCGGCGCTGATCGCCGCGCTTGAAGGCAGCGTGTGCGGATACGTCATCGTCGAGCAGGACGAACCGTCAATGGGCAAGACCAGACTCGAGTGCGCGGAGATCTCAAGGAACAATCTGCGCCCTCTGGGACTGTGAAGAATGCGGAAATACCGATAAATACCGAAAGTGAGGAAGAAAAAATGTCAGATACAGTACTCAGTCAATTCAAACAGACCGTAAAGGAAGAGAAGAAGGAAACGGGAAGGAAACTGAAAGTCGGCATCATCGGCACGGGCTGGATCGCCGAATCGCACGTCGAGTGCTACAAGCAGATGCCCGACGTCGAGATCGTCGCGGGCGCCGATCTGATCCCCGGAAAAGCCGAGCGCTTCTTCAAGCGCTACGGGCTCGAGAACGTGCGCTGCTATCCGAGCCACAAGGAGATGCTCGACGCGGAGGAACTGGACGCCGTATCGGTCTGCACCTACAACCGTCAGCACGCGGCGCCGACGATCTACGCGCTCGAAAAGGGCGTGAACGTCCTGCTCGAGAAGCCAATGTGCGTGACCACCGAGGAGGCGGTCGAGATCATGCGCGCCGAGAAGAAGAGCGGCAAGATCCTGTCGATCGGTTTCCAGCCGCGTATGGACAACAATATGAAGATGATCAAGAAGATCGTCGATTCGGGAGAACTGGGCAAGGTCTATTACATCCAGACCGGCGGCGGCAGAAGGCGCGGCATACCGGGCAGCACCTTCATCGAGGACCGCACCGCGGGCATCGGCGCGATGGGCGATATCGGCTGCTATTCGCTCGATATGGTCTTGAACGCCGTCGGCTATCCGAAGCCGCTCACGGCTTCGGGCTATATCTCTAACTATTTCGGCACCAGTCCGCTCTACAACGGCGCCGACTCCAAGCGCTTCGACGTCGAGGACTTCGCCGCGGCGTTCGTGCGGCTGGAGGGCGACATCGTGCTCGACTTCCGCATCTCCTGGGCGATGCATCTGGACACCCCCGGCGATACCGTGATCTTGGGCACCAGGGGCGCGCTGCGCATCCCCTCGACCGAATGCTGGAACGGCTCGGTCGGCGGACCGATGATCCTCTATCATGACCTTGCCGGAGAGCGCGTCGAGACCGAGATCCCGCTCTGCCCGCCCGTGCCGCACGGACTCTTCTACAATAAGATCCGCTCCTTCCTCGACGTCGTAAAGTTCGGCGGGAAGGCGCCCGTGCCGACCTCACAGATCCTGTATAACCAGGCGATCATCGACGCGATCGTCAAATCCGCGAAGCTCGGTCACGAGATCGAGATCGAAATTCCCGAAATCTGAGGAGAACACAATGAAAGATCTGCTGAAAAAAGCTCTCGCTGAGTTCGTCGGCACCTGTATGCTCGTTGTGATCGCCTGCGGCTGCGCCGCGCGCTTCGGCGGCGGCGAATCGGTCGTGGGATATCTTGCCACGTCGTTGACCTTCGGTCTGTGCCTGACCGCCGCCTGCGTCATGTTCGGCAATATATCGGGGTGTCACATCAATCCCGCCGTATCGTTCGCGATGCTGATCGACCGGCGCATCACCGTGAAAGAATTCTTCGTATATATCGCGTCGCAGTTCGCGGGCGGTTTAGCCGGCGCCGGCTTTCTTGCGCTCTTCTGCCTGATGAACGGCAAAGTCGGGACCGGAACGGTGATGCTGGCGATCTCCAACAGCGTCAAGGGCGTCGGCTACAATATCGCCGCCGCGCTGATCGCCGAGATCGTGATGACCTTCATTTTCGTCTTTTCCGTCATGGCGGCGACGGGCGAAAAGGGGCAGGGAAAATTCGCCTGCGTGACGGTCGGCGTCGCGCTCACGCTTGTCCATCTCATGGGCATCGGTCTGACCGGTACCTCGGTCAACCCCGCCCGTTCCTTCGGACCGGCGCTCGTCGCCCTGTTCGCGGGTGAGAGCAGTCCGATCCTCTACGTCTGGATCTTCATCATCGCGCCGCTCGCCGGCGGCGCGCTCGCGGCGTTCGTTTACCGCTTTCTTTACGGAGAGCGCGCAAGGAAAGACTGAGCGCTTTTGACCCGGAAACGGGAAATACCTGAAAAAGGACGAAAACCATGGAATGGTATCAGATCCTCCTGCTCGCCGTCGGGATCGCCGCGCTCTTTCTCGCGGTCGTGCTCGTCGGCGTCGCGGGCGTACTCTACCGCATCGCGATCCTGCGCAGAAAAGAGAAGCCCCGCACGGAAGGGGAGCTTCCCTTTGAGCAGATGATGCGCAAGAAGAAAAAAGACTACTATCTTCCGTCGGTGCAGGCGGGCGTCGACTATATGAAGGAACACCGCCGCGAGGCGGAGGAGGTCTATATCGACGCCGAGGACGGTCTGAAGCTGCACGCGGCGCTCTTTACGGTCGACCGCCCGGTCGGACTGATCGCCTTCTTTCACGGCTACCGAAGTTCGGGAGAAGCCGATTTCGCGCCCTGGATGCCCCGGCTGAAGGAGCGCGGATTTGACGTTTTGCTCGTCGATCACCGCGCGCACGGCTTATCGGACGGAAAACATATCTGCTTCGGCGTGAAGGAGCGGCGCGACCTGCGCGCATGGCTGCGGTACGCGGCGAAGCGCTTTCCAGATCTTCCGCTCTTCGTGTGGGGCGTCTCTATGGGCGGGGCGACCGTTCTGTTCGGCGTCGAGCAGGAGGGGCTGCCGCCGGCGCTTGCGGGCGCCGTCGCCGACTGCGGCTACGACGTGCCTTACGAGGAGGTCGCCTGGTTTGCGCATAAGATCTACGGGGTGCCCTTCGCACGCCTTTTCGTCGCGCTTGCCGATCCCTTCTGCAGACTGTTCGCGCACTTTACGCTCTACGAGGACTGCGGCGCCGCGAAGCACGCGCGAAACGCCGCCTGTCCCGTGATGATCCTGCACGGCACGAGCGACGACGTCGTGCCGTTTGAGAACGGCGAGAGGATCTACGCCGCGCTGCAGGGAAAAAAGGCGTTCTTCGTCGGGAAGAACGCCCTGCACGGCTGTTCGTTTCTGGAGGAGCCGGAGCGGTGCGGAAGGGAAGTTGCGGCGTTTCTTGACGAATGCCTCGCGCTCAAAGCGCAAAACGCTTCCGAGGACCGGCATACCGCGTCGGGAGCGTGACGTTTTTGCGTCCCGCTTTCAGGCGAACCCGAAAAACCGCTGGATCCCCGTGAACATTCCCGCGGCGTATGCCGACGGGTCGGTCGCCATCAGGTACGCCTCGGCTTCGTTTGTCAGGAAGCCGATCTCGATGAGCGTCGCCGGCATCCGCGTTCTGCGCAGTACGTAAAGGGTCGGACGGACGTATACGCCGCGCGCGGGGAAGGAGGTCGATTCCGAGATCCCTTCGATGATGCGCTCGGCGAGCGGAAACGCTCTGCTGCCGCGCGCGTATACGTACCCCTCGCTGCCGGACGCCGTCGGGATCGACGAGGCGTTCGCGTGGATCGAGATGAACCAGTCCGCGCCCCAGGCGTTGGCTGCCGTCGTGCGCGCGGCGAGAGAGGTGGCGTTGCTCGTGCCCAGGATTTCGTCCGGCGCGTTTCTCGACAGCCGCACCTCGTAGTTTCCGCTCTCAAGGAGCAGATCGCGCAGCAGTACGCCGACGGTATAGGTGACGTCCTGTTCCCGCAGGCCGTTCGCTTCGGCGCCCGCGTTGACCGACCGGGGATTGTGCCCCTGGTCTAAAAAGATCTTGATTGCCATATACACTCCGTTTCCGGGCAGAGCCCGCGTAAAAAAATGAGTATTGATTTCAGTAACAGCAGACGGCTGCTGTCGGTCACGCGCCGCGCCGTCGAACAGTACGGGATGATCTCGGAGGGCGACCGCATCGCCGTCGGGCTTTCGGGCGGCAAGGACAGCACGGCGCTTCTCTGCATCTTAAAGGAGCTCCGGCGCTTCTATCCGAAGAAATTCGAGCTGGGCGCCGTGACGGTCGATACCGGTTTCGAGGGTATGGATTTCTCGCGTCTCTCGGCGCTTGCAGGAGAAATGGAGATCCCCTACACCGTCGTGAAGTCCGATATCGCGAAGATCGTCTTCGACGTGCGCAGGGAGAGCAATCCCTGCTCGCTGTGCGCACGGATGCGCAGAGGGCTGCTGCACGACACCGTAAAGGCGCTCGGGTACAACAAACTGGCGCTGGGACATCATTTCGACGACGTCGTCACGACCTTTATGATGAATCTGATGAACGAGGGACGGCTCGGCTGTTTTTCGCCCGTCACCTTCCTTTCCAACAAGAAACTCTATATGATCCGTCCCTTTATCTATGCAGACGAGGACGACATCCGCTATTTCGTGCGGCGCAACGACCTGCCGGTCGTCGTTTCCACCTGTCCGGAGGACAAACACACCGATCGCGAAAAGTACAAGAGGATGCTTGACGAAATGGACAGGGAGAACAAGGGACTCAAGCACCGCATTTTCACCGCCATCGGGAAGGCGGGACTGGACGGCTTCAAAAGCGAATAACGCTTCACAGGGAGCGGATCAGCGCGTCCAGACGCTCTTCAAGGTCTGAAAACGCCGGGAAGTCCATCGCTTCGCCGTAGATCCGTTCGAGCGCGAAGTGCGCGCGCATCGCCTCTTCAAGCGCTCTTTGCGCGCCGGTTTTCAGCGCGTCCTCGGTTTTCAGACTCCTGCGCAGTTCGGCGCGGGTCTTGTCGTCGATCTCGAAGAGCGCGCGCAGACCGATCGCTTTTTCGCCCTTATTGGGCTTGCCGCAGCGCACGAGCGTGCCGTTCTGCCGGTCGAAAAGACTGTCGGGCAGCATCGAAACGGGATCGGGCGAGCAGGCGTACGGACCGGCGGCGCCGAGCGCGGCGGTGAAAAGATATTCCGCGCCGAAGAAGGGAGAGAGCGCGTAGGTGCGCTGCGCTTCGCGCTCCCAGGCGTCGATCTGAATGATCCCCTCCGCGCAGAAGGCGCTTTTCGGAAAGACGCCCGCCCCGGCGCGGCTCTTCATTTTGCCTGCCGTTCTTCTGACGGCGGCGTCAAACGCCTCTTTCTTCAATCGCTCCCGCATCAGCGACGCGCGCGCCTCCCAGACCTTTCCCGCCGCCGAGAGCAGCAGATAACCCCGTTCGTAGGCGGCTTTCTTTTTTTTATTCAGCGCCCCGATCTCCTCCGCGCGCGCCCGGAGCGCCCTTCTGTCCGCGTAGTTCAACAGATCTACCGTTTCGCCGCCGGCGCCGGGCGGCGAGACCTCAAAGACGTGCGGCGCCGTCCCGTCCACTACCGCCGCGTTCCGGTCGGCAAACCAGACGCCGTCAAGGGAATGCGGATCGGAGGAGCAGAGGATGATCCTGACGTTTTCTCCCTCCCTTTCCCGCCGTTCGGCGAGTTTTTTCATGAGTCCGGATTTTCCCGTTCCCGGCGCGCCCTTGAGGACGATGAGAAATCTGCAGGGCGCCAGAAGTTCTTCGAAATAGGATACGAATCCCTTGCTGCCGTTCACGCATGCGAAGGTCGCGCGCGGCAGGTGCAGTTTGACGGTATTGAGCGGCATAACGGCGTACCTCCTGAATACAGGGAACCTCAAAAAAGATCCCCGACAGTTCTTTTTCCAGTATATGCGTTTTTGTCGGTCGGCAACAAAAAAGGATCTGTTCATCTGCGTGCAAATGAACAGATCCCCCGAACCGGACGGTCGGGATCCTATGTAAAGGGCGGTCCCGCCCCGGGTATCCGTGCGGAGCGCCGGGCGTCCGCCGCGCTATTTCTTTTTTGCTTTTTCGCCCCTGCCGGCGGCGGATTTCGGCCGGGGCCGTTCGCTCTTCTTTTCCGCCGCCTTCCGCTTCGCCGTTCTCTTCTTCATGACCGAGAAGCCGAAGGTGCCGAGCAGTCTGTGCTCGAGCGCACGGTATTCGCCGTGGGCGTACGCCAGAAGCTGCGTCTTGCCGAGCGCCAGTTTGCCCTCGGGAGTCAGAAGATCGTCTCTGACCGTCACGCCGACGACGTCCAGAAGAAACATATCGTGGCAGCCGAGCGTCCTGCGTTCGAAAACGCGGCATTCCAGCGCCAGCGGACAGTCGGAGAGCGTGGGCGCCGATACGACGGTCGAGGGCTGGGTCTTCAGACCGCATTCCTTGAATTTGTCGACGTCCCTGCCGGAGCGCACGCCGCAGAAATCGACCGCTCTGACCATATCGGCGGTCGTGAGGTTGATGACCAGCTCGCCCGTTTCGACGATCAGCGCGTGCGAATAGCGCTCCGGACGGATCGATACGTAGACGCGCGGGGGCTTACTGTTGACCACGCCCGTCCAGGCGGCGGTCATGACGTTGACGCGGTCGTCTTTGCCGCAGGTGATCAGCACCGCGGGCACGGGGCAGAGCAGCGTGCCGCTGCCGAAAGGAACTCTGTTTGCCATAATCGCTCTCTTTCCGAATCATTTATTGTTTTTTTCGATATTCTCGCCGGCGTTCCCGGCAAGAAACATCATAGCACGTCCGGCACATTTTGTCAATGCCGTTTATTTGCGGCGCGGAGGAAGTATGGAAGGACCCACACCGAGAATACTGTTCGAAAACGGCAGCCTCATCGTCTGCGTCAAGCCCGCGGGCGTTCTGTCGGAGGAAAACGGCGGCAAAAGGAGTATGCCGCTGATGCTGCGCGCGCTTTCCGAAGCGCGCGGGGAGAAGGACGCGCGCTTTTTTTCGGTGCACCGGCTCGACCGGGAGGTCGGCGGCGTCATGGTTTGGGCGAAGGATCAAAAAACCGCCGCAATACTTTCCGAGGCGATCCGCGCGCGGCAAATGGAAAAGGAATACCTCGCGGTCGTCCGCGGAACGCCGGAGGAGGAGGGGGTCTACGAGGACCTTCTGTTCCGCGACAGCCGCACGATGAAGACCTACGTGACCGACCGGATGCGCAGGGGCGTGCGTCCGGCAAAGCTCTCCTTCAAACGCCTTGCGACGGCAAGGGACGAAACGGGAAACGTACTGTCGCTCGTGCGCGTGAAGCTTTATACCGGGCGTACGCATCAGATCCGCGTGCAGTTCGCTTCCCGCGGGACGCCGCTCTGCGGCGACGGACGCTACGGCAGCGGCGACGGCGGCGACCGCCCCGCGCTCTTCTCGGCGCGTCTGGCGCTGCCCGGCGTTTTCGACTGCTCCGCCGAACCGGAGGGAGCGCCGTTCACGCTGTTCGGCGCTCAAAAGAGCGGAGAATGAGCCGCCGCCCGAAACAGCGGGGCGCTTCGGGCATAAACTGTGGTGCGGGGTTTTTCTTCTTGCGTAAAGACGACATTTTTTTCAAAAAAAGAGAAAAACCTCTTTTCATATTGACAAAAATATGATACAATATTTTGGGGTATTCTGAAAGCCCCGCAGAATGATCGGAGGAAGAAGCCGGAAACCGGCTTTGTACGTATAGATGGAAAAAATCGTGATCCGCGGCGGTAAGCCGCTCAAGGGAGAGATCGAGATCAGCGGTATGAAAAACGCCGCGCTCCCGATCATTTTCGGCTGCCTTCTGGTCAAGGACAGCTGCATCATCGAGAACCTGCCCGACATCGACGACGTCCGCGTGGCGCTGACGATCCTCAAGGATATGGGCGCGACGGTGAACAAACTGTCGGAAAACGTCTTCATGATCGACGCGACCGCCGCGCGCAGCGGCAGCTCGTCCGTGGAGCTCGTGCGCAAGATCCGCGCGTCCTACTATCTGTTGGGCGCCGAGATCGGGCGTTACGGCAAGGCGCACGTCGGCGTGCCCGGCGGCTGTGACTTCGGCATCCGTCCGATCGATCAGCATATCAAGGGCTTCGAGGCGCTCGGCTGCAAGGTGCGCATGGACGGCGGCTATGTAGAGCTCGCGGCGCCGAACGGTCTGCACGGCAGCAGCATCTTCTTCGACCTGGTTTCCGTCGGCGCGACGATGAACGTCATGCTCGCGGCGGTCTGCACGCCCGGGCTGACGGTGATCGAGAACGCGGCGCGCGAGCCGCACATCGTCGACCTGGCGAACTTCCTCAACACCTGCGGCGGACAGATCTCGGGCGCGGGCACCGATACGATCAAGGTCAAGGGCGTCGATACGCTGCACGGATGCACCTACGCGATCATTCCCGATATGATCGAGGCGGGCACCTACATGATGGCGGCGGCGGCGACGAAAGGGGAACTGAAGATCACGAACGTGATCCCCCGGCACCTGGAATCGATCACCGCGAAGCTCTGCGAGATGGGCGTGGACGTCACCGAGGGGGACGATTACGTCGTCGTGAAGAGCGGCAAGCGGATGACGAGGGTGAACGTCAAAACGCAGCCCTATCCCGGTTTCCCGACCGATATGCAGCCGCAGATGGCGGTACTGATGTGTCTGGCGGACGGTATTTCGCAGCTCAACGAGAGCGTCTTTGACAACCGCTTCCGCTATACGGAGGAATTGATGCGCATGGGCGCGCTGATCAAGGTCAACGGAAAAGTGGCGATGATCGAGGGGATCCCCGCGCTTCGCCCCGCGCGCGTGCGCGCGGTCGACCTGCGCGCCGGCGCCGCGATGGTCATCGCGGGACTGGCGACGAGGGGAACGACCGAGATCGACAATATCCACCTCATCGAACGCGGCTACGACGATCTGGTCGGCAAACTCCGCGCCTGCGGCGCCGACATCGAACGGGTCGAGGAAAGAAATATCTGAAAACAGAGGAAGAAGCCATGAGAAAATACGACCACAAGGCGCTGTCACGGGAACTGTTATCCTTCATCGGGCGCAGCCCCTCGGTCTTCCACGCGGTAAAGGAACTGGCAGAAAAGCTGTCCGAAAAGGGGTATACCGAGCTGCGCGAGAGCGATGCCTGGTCTCTTGAGGATCAAAAAGGGTACTACGTGATCCGCAACGGCAGTTCGATCATTGCCTTCCGCTGGAAAAAGGACTTTGCGGGATTTCAGATCGCCGCCGCGCACAGCGACTGTCCGACCTTCAAGATCAAGGACAAGGGCGAACTGAACGGCGAATATCTGCGCCTGAACACCGAGAAATACGGCGGCATGATCTGCTACAGCTGGCTCGACCGCCCGCTGTCGGTCGCCGGACGGGTGATGATCGCCGAGGAAAAGGGGATCGGCACGCGCTTACTGAATATCGACAGGGATCTGCTGCTCATTCCCTCGGTCGCCATCCACATGAACCGCGCGGCGAACGACGGCATGAAATTCAATCCCGCCTGCGACACGCTGCCGCTCTTCTCCCAGCGCGACGAAAAGGGAAGGTTCCTTGCGCTTGTCGCAAAGGAGCTCGGCGTGAAGGAGGAGGCGATCCTCGGACACGACCTCTGCCTCTACCTGCGTCAGCCCGGCTGTATCTGGGGGGCGGACGGTCAGTATATCTCCTCCAGAGCGCTTGACGACCTGCAGTGCGCGTTCTCGTGCATGAAGGGCTTCCTTGCGGCAAAGGGCGGAAAATCGCTGCCCGTATGCGCGGTGTTCGACAATGAGGAAGTCGGTTCCTCCACCCGGCAGGGCGCGGCGTCGACCTTCCTTTACGACGTACTGCGCCGCATCTGCCCCGACAACGAGCGGTATCTGCGGGCGTTGGCGTCCTCGTTCCTCCTGTCCTGCGACAACGCGCACGCCGTGCATCCCAATCATCCCGAGTATTCCGATCCCGAGAACAAGGTCTACGTCAACGGCGGCGTGGTGCTCAAGTTCAACGCCGCGCAGCGTTATACGACCGACGGGATCTCCGAAGCGTACGTGAAGTACCTCGCGAAGAAGAAGGGCATCCCGCTCCAGACCTACGCCAACCGTTCGGATATCGGGGGCGGCTCGACGCTCGGCAACATCGCGGCGACGAAGGTTTCGGTCTGCTCGGCGGACGTGGGACTGCCGCAGTTCGCGATGCATTCGGCGTACGAGAGCGCCGGCACGAACGATACCGCGGCGATGGTCGAACTCTGCCGCGCCCTCTTCGAGGGGCGGTTCTCGATGCGCGAGGGCGGGTACGACGTCTGAAGACCGCGCGCCGACAGCGTGATGAGAAAGGATAATTCGTATGAACGTAGCGTTTTTCATCAAGCCGAAAAGCAACACCGTCTTCATATATGAGGACAACACCCTGCGACAGGCGCTCGAAAAAATGCGCTATCACGGGTATTCCGCGGTGCCGGTGCTGACGCGAGACGGCAAGTATGCCGGCTCGGTCAAGGAGGGGGACTTCCTCTGGGCGCTCTACGGAAAGGACGATCCGAAGCGCGACGAGCGCATGAGGGTCAGCGAGATCTTACACAGAGAGGGCAGGGACCCCGTGCGGATCACCGCCGGCATGGACGACCTGCTGCTGAAGGTGATGGATCAGAATTTCGTTTCGGTCGTCGACGACACCGACTCGTTCGTGGGCATCGTAACCAGACGGGACATCATGCATTACTACTACGAGAAGATCCGGCTTCTTGAAGACAAAGACTGATCCGCTTGCCGTTTCCGGTACGGTGAAAAGCGGAAAAACGGGATAAAAGCGAAAAAACGCTTGACTTATTTCCCAAAACGGTTTATACTTGCAAAGGCGCGCGCCGACCGGGGATCCCGGAGGCGCGCTTGTACCGCAGCAGAGCTGCAAAAGAAAAGGAGCGCAAAATGGAAAACGAAATCAACAGAAAAGCACTGATCGAGAACATGGCGGACAACCTCCCCATGCTTCGCACGAAGCTCGGCTTCACACAGGAAGAGATCGCGAAGATCATCGGCGTCAGCCGTCATACCGTGATCTCGATCGAGAACAAGAAACGTCCGATGACCTGGAATACGTATCTGTCACTGGTGCTGGTGTTCTCGGGCAACCCCGACACAAAGATGCTCATGAAGGTCATGGGCACCGTCACCGATGAACTGGAAGACTACCTCGTTCCGAAGAAAAAAGAGAAATGACGAAAAAAGGATCGCTTCGTTTCGCGCCCGGCGCGAAACGAAGCGATCCTTTTTTATTTCTCCGGATTTATCCGGATCTCATTTGTGCGGGCGGGACTGCTGACGGGAGATCACGTCGAGCAGACGCGTGATATCGTCGATCGAGCTGACGGCGTTGATCCCGTCGCCCGGCGTGTGCGCTGGCATCGTGCAGAGACGGTCCAGCGCCGCGGTGACGTCGTTGATGTCAAGGACGCCCGAGCTGTCGACGTCGTAATACGCCATGCGCTCGACCTTGGCGATGACGCAGCAGCCGTTTGACGGATAGGCGTAAAGTCTGCCGTTCGTTTCGGTGAAGAAGTCGCCGTTCATGCCGGCGCAGACCGGAATGCAGATCTGTTCGCTGACGACGTGCTGTGCGACCGTGAAGTCGAGCCTGACGAGTTCTGTTCTGCCCGAGAGCGCCTCGCCCTCGTATCTGACGCGCAGCACGCCCTCGGCGGGCGTTTCGACGGTGACGCCGTCAAGACCGGGGCACGCGACGCAGCCGTTGAGCGTCAGCGCGCCGGCGTACTGCGAGTAATCGATCTCAAACGAGAAGGACGATACGTTCACCAGCCCCGACGCGGTGATCTCCGCGGAGAAGGCGTTTTCGATGCCGACCGGGCGCTCGATCGATTCGAGCGTGACCGTCGCGTTGGGAATGGAATCGTACTGCGCCGTATAGGTCGCGGGACCCGTGACGGGCGCAAAGGGCTTGTCCCATCCGGTGAAGAACCAGATCCTGTCGTCCGCCGGACGGTCGGTGCCGCCGGAGTAGACCGGAACCGTTCCTTCATCGAAATTCTGCGCTTTCGTCAGATCGCCGACGATGAACGTGATCTCATGGCTCTTGACGGTATAGGTCTTCGGCGCGTTGGTGTACGCGTCGTTGCCGACGGAGGAGACCCCGATCTTCTTCGCTTCCTCGGCGCTCACCGAAAGCGTGACCGCGGAAAGGGAAGAAACGCCGTAAAAAGCGTTGGAATAGATTGTTTTGAAGTTCTTCGGGAGCACGAGGGTCTTCAGCTTTGCATTGAAGAAGGCGTATCCGCCGATCGAAACACAGCCTTCGGGAAGAACGACGTCCCCCGATTTTCCTTTGTACAGGATCAGTTTTCCTTCGCCGTTCACGATACAGTCGCCGCTCTCACCCGCGATCATGCGGTTGACTTCGCTGCGGAGACTCGTAAAGGTCTGGCTTCCGACGACGCCGTCCACCTCAAGACCGTACGCCGTCTGGTACGCCCTGACGGCGCTCTGGGTATTGCTGTCAAAGGTACCGCTGACCGGGCACGCGGAGGAGACGCCCGAGCCCCACGCGATGACGTTGAGCCCGAACTGCAGTCGAAGGACGTCCTCTCCGGTCGAACCGCTCTTCAGAAGCGATCCGCCGTAGGCGCCGAGGTCGAAATCGCCGGTCACGGGCGGGGTATCGCCGCCGCCGTCGTCAACGATCTGCGTCGTGTAATTCGGAATGCCGAATCCGGTGATGTACATCCCGCTGTAGCAGCGGCCGCTCGAATCGGCGGTGAAGGTCCAGTGGTTGTTCTTGACCTTGTCAGAGCAGTTGCCCTCGAAGGTGTTGACCGTCATGGTCTTCTGTCCCGCGTCGTTATAGCCGAACGTGCAGGATTCGACGATGCCGATATGCCGGTATGAGGAGGAGCCTTCGCTGTATGCGAAGAAGACGATATCGCCGGGCAGGGGGGTGTAACTGCCGCCCTTGATGACCGTTTCGGTCCATTTTTTGTATTTTGCGCCGGCTTTCTTTTTGTCGCCGAGGATGCCGAACGCCTGCGGATTGGTCTGCGCCGAGAGATGCAGGACGTTTTCGGGTACGCGCGCCATATACATACAGAAGGCGACGAACGACCCGCACCACGCGCAGTTGATGTAATTGTAGCTGTCGCCCATGCTCTTGGCGTAGGCGGTGTAGAAGTTGTTGTATTCGGTATAGTTCCCGCTGCTCGAGGAGGTCCCGTCCATCGAGGAGGTCGATCCGCCCTCGTGATAATCCACCTGGCTTTTGCAGACCGCCACGATATCCTTGCGCATATCGCCGGTCAGCTTGACGGCGAGGAGACGCTGGTAGTATACGCCCGATTTGTAGGACGAGGACATCGTGTAGCCCGGAAGCCGCTCGTTGTCGGGCAGCAATGCGTACGCAGGCACGCAGAGCAGCGCGAAGATCACGGCGGCGAGCAGCGCCGACAGGACCTTTACAGCGATTTTATTCGTCTTGTTCATATCGCAATTCTCTCTGCGTTCCTTTCTTTTGTCGTTTTTAAGTCGATACGCATCAATATTACTACATTTTTACAGATTTGTCAACATTAAAATGCGACTTTTTTCAAAAGCGCGTGGAAGACGCGGGAAAACGCGGGAAATCCGGATGATCCGGCAGCCGATGCCCGGACAGGTCATACCCGGGATTTGAAACAACCCGGAAACGTCGTTGCGTTATGATTCCGGGCGAAAAAACAAGGGGCGTTCCGTTCAGCGCGGCGGCGCTGAACGGAACACCCCGTTTTTCGGGACTTGCGTCAGTTTTTCTCGATATATTTCTCTTCGGTCTCCTTCACGGCGCGGGCGAGGAAATCCTCGAAGGGCACGCTGCCGGCGTCGCCCTGCCTGCGGTCGCGGACGGCGACGGTGCCGCTCTCGGCTTCCTTTGCGCCGAGGACGAGCATATAGGGAACCTTCTGAAGCTGCGCCTCGCGGATCTTATAGCCGATCTTCTCCTCGCGCTCGTCCAGTTCGGTACGGATGCCGGCGGCGCGCAGTTTTGCGGCGACCTCCTCGGCGTAGGGATGCTGATCGAGTCCTATGGGCAGGACCTTCACCTGCACGGGCGCCAGCCACATCGGCAGAGCGCCGGCGAACTTCTCGATGATGAGCGCCAGCGTGCGCTGATAGCAGCCGATCGAGGTGCGGTGGATGATATAGGGGTTCTTCTTCTGTCCGTCGCGGTCGACGTACTCCATGCCGAAGTTCTTAGCCAGCATCTGGTCGATCTGGATGGTGATCAGGGTATCCTCCTTGCCGTGGACGTTCTTGATCTGAATGTCGAGCTTCGGGCCGTAGAACGCCGCCTCGCCGACGCCGATCTTATAGTCCAGTCCGAGGTCGTCGAGGATCTTCTTCATGGTGCCCTGCGCCTCGTCCCACTGCTCGTCGGTGCCGATATACTTGTCGCGGTTGGCGGGATCCCACTGGGAGAAGCGGTAGGAGACGTCGTCGTCAAGACCGACGCATTTGAGCATATAGTTTGCAAGCTCCAGGCAGCTTCTGAATTCGTCCTCGAGCTGTTCGGGGGTGCACATCAGATGTCCTTCGGAGATGGTGAACTGTCTGACGCGGATCAGTCCGTGCATTTCGCCCGAGTCCTCGTTGCGGAAGAGGTAGGAGGTCTCGTTGTAGCGCAGCGGCAGATCGCGGTAGGAGCGCGCCTTGTTGAGGTACGCCTGATACTGGAAGGGGCAGGTCATGGGACGGAGCGCCAGGCAGTCCTTGCTCTCGGGGTCGCCGATGACGAACATCCCGTCGCGGTAGTGATCCCAGTGACCGGAGATCTTATAGAGATCGGGCTTCGCCATGAAGGGGGTCATCGTCGGGATCCAGCCGCGGCGCGCCTCCTCGTCCTCGACGAAGCGCTGCATGACGCGGATGACCGTCGCGCCCTTGGGCAGGATGATCGGCAGTCCCTGTCCGACCACGTCGGAGGTCGTGAAGTATTCGAGTTCTCTGCCTAATTTGTTGTGATCGCGCTTCTTGGCTTCCTCGACCATTTCAAGATGGGCGTTGAGTTCCTCCTTGGTCGGGAACGCCGTGCCGTAGATGCGCTGCAGCATCTTGTTTTCCGATTTGCCCTCCCAGTACGCGCCGGTGCAGGCGGTCAGTTTGAAGGCGCGCACGGCGGCGGTGGAGAAGAGGTGGGGACCGGCGCAGAGGTCTGTGAATTCGCCCTGACGGTAGAAGGAGATCTCCTCGCCGTCGGGAATGCGCTCGATCAGCAGTTCCTTGTAGGGCTCGCCCTTTTCGCGCACGAACGCCAGCGCCTCGGCCTTCGGCAGAACGAAGCGCTCGATGCGCAGATTCTCGGAAACGATCTTTTTCATTTCCTTTTCGATGGCGCGCAGCTCGTCGGGACCGAAGGTCACGGGGCTGTCGAAGTCGTAGTAGAAGCCGTTCTCGATCGCGGGACCGATGGTGAGCTTCGCCTCGGGATAGAGGCGCTTGACCGCCTGCGCCAGAATGTGCGAAGCGGTGTGACGGTAGACCTTTCTGCCCTCCTCGTCCCGGAAGGTCAGAGCGGACAGCGTGTCGCCGTCCTTCAGTTCGGTCGAGAGCGAGACGGTTTTACCGTTCACGTTTGCAGCCAATACTTCTCTTGAGATCTTCTCCGCCTCTTTGAGGGCGTCGTACGCCGTGACGGGAGAAGAGAAGAGATATTCCTTTCCTTCAATGATCACGTTCATTGTGTGTTCCTCTTTTCTTTGATGGATTTTGTTTTTTTTGTCGTTGTTTGAGGCGGTAAAAAACAAAAAAGCCCGCCCCAAAGGACGTAACGTCCCTTCGGGGTGAGGCACTTCATACAAGTTCCCGCACGGTTCCACCCGAGTTTTTCACTCATTTCATATTCTGCTGTTCCCGTTTCGGGCGGTACCGTTTTTCATCATACCGGGCGGCACTCTCACCTTACTGCCGCTCTCTGCGCCGAGATCTGAAAAGGGCTTGTTCCGAAAGGATCCGGAAAAACCGGATGCAATGATAGTAGCACAGTTTTTCCTGTTTGTCAAGAAGGATTTTGCACAAAAAAGAAGAAAAATGTGCATATACAAGCAGATAAAAACGCCAAAGGGGCTGTTTCATACAGCGCGCCCGCGCTGAATAAACAGCCCCTTTACGGTCGGGTACGATCACGCCGCGGGCGTTTCCGCAGCAGTCTCGACGGCGGTTTCGGCAACCGCTTCCGCGGTCGTTTCGGCAGCCGTCGCAGTCTCGGCGGCAGTCGTCTCCTCGACGGGATCGGCGTTGATGGTGTCGATATCCGGGTCGACTTCGTTTCTGTTGACGGTCGTGAGGATGATGACCATCACGGCGAAGATGATCGCGATAATCGTGGTGACCTTCGAGAGCATCTCGGAAACCTTTTTACCTCTGGTCTTGCCGAACATGGTGTCGGCGCCGCCGGAGATCGCGCCGCTGAGTCCGTAGGACTTGCCTTCCTGCATCAGAACGGCGATGACAAGGAAGATGGCGAACGCCAGGAGAATGAATCCGAATACGATTTGAACGGTGGTAGACATAAATTCTTGATCCTTTCTTTGACAGCGGGAGAGTACCCGGTAACTTTATCATGGAGATGAGATCCGCCGAGGGCAGAGGTCACCTTTTAGTGAAACACGAGCATTATAGCACAACTGTCTTCCGATTGCAAGCGTTTTTTTAATTTTTTTTATAAAATTTCATTTTTTTGCTTTTGCCGTCAGGATTTTCCTCAAGAACTGTCCGGTGTACGACGCTTCGCACGCCGCGACCTCCTCGGGCGTGCCGCGCGCGATCACCCGTCCGCCGCCCTCGCCTCCTTCGGGACCGAGATCGATGATGTGATCGGCGCACTTGACAACGTCGAGATTGTGCTCGATGACCAGAACGGTGTTGCCCTGATCGACGAGCCGGTCAAGGATATACAGAAGCTTCTGAACGTCCGCCGTATGCAGTCCGGTCGTCGGTTCGTCGAGGATATAGAGCGTTTTGCCGGTGCTCTTCTTCGAGAGCTCCGTCGAGAGCTTCACACGCTGCGCCTCTCCCCCCGAAAGGGTGGTCGCCGCCTGTCCGATGCCGATATATCCCAGACCCACCTCGTCCATCGTCCTGAGGTATTTTGCGATCTTCGGCAGATGTCCGAAGAATTCGACGCCCTCCGCGACGGTCATATCCAGGACCTCGGAGATGTCCTTGCCCTTGTAGCGCACTTCAAGCGTTTCGGCGTTGTAGCGCTTTCCCTTGCACGCTTCACAGCGCACGTAAACATCGGGCAGGAAATGCATCTCGATCTTCTTGACGCCGTCGCCCTCGCACGCCTCGCACCTGCCGCCCTTGACGTTGAAGGAGAAGCGCCCGGGTCCATAGCCGCGGCGCTTGGCGTCGGGCGTCTGCGCGAAGAGATCGCGGATCTCCGTGAAAAGCCCGGTATAGGTGGCGGGATTGGAGCGCGGCGTTCTGCCGATCGGCGACTGGTCGATGCAGATCACCTTGTCGAGATGCTCCGTTCCCGTGATCCCGTCGCAGTCGCCCGGATAGGTGTAGGCGCCGTTGAGCGTCCGCGCCAGCAGGGGATAGATGATGCCGTTGACCAGCGACGACTTGCCCGAGCCCGAAACGCCGGTCACGCAGGTGAAGCAGCCCAGCGGGACCGTGACGTCGATATTCTTCAGGTTGTTCTGCCGCGCGCCGTGCACGGTGATCGCTTTGCCGTTCCCGGGGCGGCGCCGCGCGGGGACGGGGATCGACCTTCTGCCGGACAGGAAATCGGCGGTGACAGATCTTCTGTTTTTCAGCAGTTCCTTCGGCGTGCACGCCGCGACGATCTCGCCGCCCTGTACGCCGGCGCCCGGTCCGATGTCGACGATGAAGTCGCTTTCGAGCATCGTCTCCTCGTCGTGCTCGACCACCAGCACGCTGTTGCCGGCGTCGCGCAGCGCCTTGAGCGCCGAAATGAGCTTGCCGTTGTCGCGCTGATGCAGTCCGATCGACGGCTCGTCCAGCACGTACAAGACGCCCGTGAGCGCGGAGCCGATCTGTGTGGCGAGCCGGATGCGCTGCGCTTCGCCGCCCGAGAGCGAGCCCGCTTTGCGCGAGAGGGTGAGGTATTCAAGCCCGACGTTCTTTAAGAAACTCAGCCGCGCGCGCACCTCCTTCAGGATGCCCGCGGCGATCAGCGTTTTCTCGGCGTCCAGAACGAGACGCTCGCAGAAGTCAAGCGATTTTTCGACCGTCATGTCGCAGAAGCGGTCGATCGGCATACCGCCGACCGTCACCGCGAGGATCTCGGGGCGCAGGCGCCTGCCGCCGCACTCGGGGCAGGGAACGGCGGAGATGAACTGCTCGTAATACTCGTTGTGCCCCATCTGATAGCGCTGATCGATCATTTTGATCAGCCCTTCGAAGCGCACGTTGCCGTAGCGCGTGATCCCTTCGAAGGTGCGTGCCACGCTGTAACGCCGGTCGGTGCCCCACAGGAGGACCTTCAGCGCCTCGGGCGAATAGTCTTCGATCTTCGTGTCGAAATCGAACCCGTAATCTCTGCCCACCGCTTCGAAGAGCGGACCGTTGTACGCCTCTTCGCCGATCGTCTTGAAACCGTTGACGGCGACGGCGCCCTCGCGCAGGGAGAGCGATCTGTCGGGGATGATCTTCTCGGGCGCGAAAATGGTCTGCTCGCCCAGTCCCCCGCAGCGCGGGCAGGCGCCCAACGGGTTGTTGAAGGAGAACATACGCGGCGAGAGCTCGATCATCGAAAAGCCGTGCTCCTCGCAGGCGTAACTCTGTGAGAAATACAGTTCCTTCGCCTCGCGCTCCTCCGAGGGCAGAACGGCGACGGCGAGGGTGCCGCCGGTCAGCGCGAGGGTGTTTTCGACCGAGTCGGTCAGGCGCGAGCGGACGCTCTCCTTCACGATCAGACGGTCGACGACGATCTCGACGGTGTGCCGGAGGTTCTTGTCCAGTTCGATCTTTTCGGACAGATCGTAAAGGATCCCGTCGGCGCGCACTCTGGCGAATCCCTTCCTGCGGGCGTCCTCGAAGACCTTTTCGTGCGTGCCCTTCTTGTCGAGCGCCATCGGCGCCAGCACCATGATGCGGCTGCCCTCGGGCAGCGAGAGGATCTCTTCGATGATGCTCTCGGTCGTGCGCCGGACGATCTCCTTCCCGCAGACCGGGCAGTGCGGAACGCCGGTGCGGGCGTAGAGCAGACGCAGGTAGTCGTAGATCTCGGTGACGGTGCCGACTGTTGAACGGGGGTTGCGGCTGGTCGTTTTCTGATCGATCGAAACGGCGGGGGACAGCCCCTCGATGCTGTCGACGTCGGGTTTGTCGATCTGTCCCAGAAACATCCGGGCGTAGGAGGAGAGGGACTCCACGAACCGGCGGTGTCCCTCCGCGTAGAGCGTGTCAAAGGCGAGCGACGACTTGCCGGAGCCGGAGATACCGGTGAGCACCACGAGCTTCCCGCGGGGGATCTTCACGTCGATATTCTTCAGATTGTGGACGCGCGCGCCCTTTACGGTGATATATTTCTGTTCCATATTTCTTTTCTTCTTTTTTTACTTTGCGTACGCGGGCGGTCAGATCAGTTTCAGCTCCGCGATCCTGTCGCGCAGTTCCGCCGCCTTTTCAAATTCGAGAAGCGCCGCCGCCGTTTTCATCTCCGCGGTCAGCTGCGCGATGAGCGCTTCGCGCTGTTCCTCTGTCAGAACGACGGTCACGGCCGCGCGGTCTTTGGCGCGTCCGGCGTGCGCCGCGCCCTTTGCGGACGTGGGCTTCGCGCCGAGCTCGATAAGGTCGCGCACCGATTTTTCCACGGTCTTCGGCACGATGCCGTGCGCTTCGTTGTAGGCGGTCTGCTTCCTTCTGCGGCGCTCGGTCTCGTCGATCGCCGCCTTCATCGCGGCGGTGACGGCGTCGCCGTACATGATGACCCTGCCCTCGACGTTGCGCGCCGCTCTGCCGACCGTCTGGATCAGCGCCGTTTCGGAGCGCAGGAGCCCCTGCTTGTCGGCGTCGAGGATCGCCACGAGCGCGACCTCGGGAATGTCCAGTCCTTCGCGCAGCAGGTTGACGCCGACCAGCACGTCAAACACGCCTAAGCGCAGGTCGCGGATGATCTCCTGCCGCTCCATCGTTTCGACGTGGTGGTGGATATACTTGACCTTGATCTGCAATTGCGAGAGGTATTCGGTCAGATCCTCCGCCATCTTCGTGGTCAGCGTGGTGACCAGCACCCGCTGATTTTTCTGTGTGCACGTCCTGATCTCGCCGATCAGATCGTCGACCTGTCCCTTCACGGGGCGCACGGTGATCTCGGGATCGACCAGTCCCGTGGGACGGATGAGCTGCTCCGCCGTCGCCTCGGCGCGCCCCTTCTCATAGTCGCCCGGGGTCGCCGAAACGAAGACCGTCTGATTGATCTTGTTCTCGAATTCATCGAAGAAGAGCGGGCGGTTGTCGTACGCGGAGGGCAGACGGAAGCCGTATTCCACAAGATTGGTCTTGCGCGCGCGGTCGCCGCCCGACATCCCGCGCACCTGCGGCACGGTGACGTGCGATTCGTCGATGAAGAGCAGGAAATCCTTCGGGAAGAAGTCCAAAAGCGTGTAGGGCGTACTGCCGGGCGCTCTGCCCGAGAGGATGCGCGAATAGTTCTCGATCCCGGGGCAGAAGCCGATCTCGCGCAGCATCTCCATATCGTATTCGGTGCGCTGTTCGATGCGCTGCGCCTCGATCAGGCGGTCGTTTGCGCGGAAGAAGGCGGCGCGCTCCTCCATTTCCTTTCTGATCTCGGCGATCGCCGCCTCGCGCTTTTCGTCGTTTGAGACGTAGTGGGTGGCGGGGAAGATCGGGACGTAGGAGGGCAGCGACAGGATCTCGCCCGAAACGGGGCGGAATTCAGAGATGCGGTCGATCTCGTCCCCGAAGAATTCGACGCGGTAGGCGCGGTCGTCGAAGCCCGACGGAAAGATATCGACGGTATCTCCGCGCACGCGGAATTTACAGCGGGTGAATTCGATATCGTTGCGCTCGTACCGGACGGCGACCAGGCGCTTTAAGAGCTCGTCGCGTTCCAGGCGCATCCCGACGCGCAGACCGAGCATCTGGGAAGCGTACTCCTCGGGATCGCCGAGCGTATAGATGCAGGAAACGGAGGACACGACGATGACGTCGCGCCGTTCAAGCAGCGAAGAGGTCGCCGAATGGCGGAGCTTGTCGATCTCGTCGTTGATCGCCGAGTCCTTTTCAATATAGAGGTCTTTGCCGGGGATATACGCCTCCGGCTGGTAGTAATCATAATAGGAAACGAAATACTCGACGGCGTTGTTCGGGAAGAACTGCCGGAATTCCGCGCACAGCTGCGCCGCCAGCGTTTTATTGTGCGCCAACACCAGCGTCGGCTTGTTGACCGCCGCGATGACGTTCGCCATCGTGAAGGTCTTGCCCGAACCGGTCACGCCGAGCAGGACCTGGTTCTTCATGCCCGCACGGATCCCCGCGGTCAGCGTTTCGATCGCCTGCGGCTGATCGCCGGTCGGACGGTAGTCGGAGTGAAGTTCAAAATGATCCATAACACCTCAAACAGAACGAATGTTCTTTTTCGCGCATTATTATATCATATATACCGAAAAAAATCAAGTGGAAATTTCTCAAAAAAGTGCTTGACAAACGGGAAAAAGTATGGTATACTTCTGTAAAGTCAATTGCTTTACAGTTCCGGAAAAGGAGGGGCGAGCATGTCAGCCAGTCCCGAAAAGAATTGCGAGATCGGCATGCTGCTCGACCTGTACGGCGCTCTGCTCACCGAGCGCCAGCGCGATATCTGCGAGTTTTATTACGACGACGATCTGTCGCTTGCCGAGGTCGCCGAGGAGTGCGGCATCTCGCGTCAGGGCGTGCGCGACGCGCTGATCAAGAGCGAGGCGCAGCTCTTCCGCTACGAGGAGGCGCTGGGTCTTTCGGCGAAGATGCGCGAAAAGGAAGCGGCGGCGGAAAAGACGATGCGCCTGCTCTCCCGCCTTGAGAAATCGGCGAACACGCCGGGCGCGCAGGAGGAACTGCATCGCGAACTTGAGGAATTGAAGCGGGTACTCACCGGTTATTTCTGACGACTTCAGCGGAAGCTTAAAGGAAGACGAACGATGTTTCAGAGCCTATCCGAAAAATTAGAGAAAGCATTCAGAAAATTCAGAAGCAAGGGCAAGTTGACCGAAAGCGACGTCAAAGAGGGGATGCGGGAGATCAAGCTCGCGCTGCTCGAAGCGGACGTCAACTTCAAGGTGGTCAAGGAGTTCATGGCGACGGTCTCCGAGCGCTGCGTGGGAAGCGCGGTGCTTGAGAGCCTGACGCCCGCGCAGCAGATCGTCAAGATCGTCAATGAGGAACTGACGGCGCTGATGGGCGGGAGCGTCGCCAAACTGCAGATCAGCCCCAAGCCGCCGACCGTCGTGCTGATGGCGGGTCTTCAGGGCTCGGGTAAAACGACGCACACCGGCAAGCTCGCCCGGATGTACAAGGAGAAGGGCAAGCGCCCGCTCATGGTCGCCTGCGACGTCTACCGCCCCGCGGCGGTCAAGCAGCTGCAGGTCCTGGGCGAGCAGCTCGGTATTCCGGTTTTCACGATGCCCGAGGGCACGCCGCCGGTGAAGATCGCCAAGGCGGCGCTCGACCACGCGGAGCGCTACGCGCACGACATGGTCTTCATCGATACGGCGGGACGCCTGCACATCGACGAGAAGATGATGGAGGAGATCAGGGATCTGAAGGAAGCGGTGCATCCCACCGAGATCCTGCTGGTCGTCGACGCGATGACCGGTCAGGACGCCGTGAACGTGGCGAAATCCTTCAACGATCTTCTGGATATCACCGGCGTGATCGTCACCAAAATGGACGGCGACACGAGAGGCGGCGCTGCGCTCTCCGTCAAGTACGTCACCGGAAAACCGATCAAATTCATCGGTACCGGCGAAAAACTCGACGCGATCGAGCCCTTCTATCCCGACCGCATGGCGCAGAGGATCCTGGGCATGGGAGACGTTCTGTCGCTGATCGAGAAAGCCGAGGCGGCGTTCGACGAGAAGCAGGCGGAGGACCTTGAAAAGAAGATCCGCAACGAGACCTTTGACCTCGAAGACTATCTCGAGCAGTTCAATCAGATCAAGAAAATGGGCTCCTTCGAGAGCATACTCGGGATGATGCCCGGTCTGAGCGGAAAGCTCAAGGACGTCAATATCGACGAAAAGAAGATCGAACGGATCAAGGCGATCATCCTGTCAATGACGAAGGCGGAGCGGCACAAGCCCGAGATCCTCAACGCTTCGCGCCGCAAGCGCATCGCCGCGGGCGCGGGGGTGCAGGTGCAGGACGTCAACCGCCTCATCAAGCAGTTTGAGGACACCAGACGGATGATGAAGGAGTTTTCCGGCGGAAAACTGAAGAAACTGCAGAAGCGCTTCGGAAAAGACTTCAAATTCAACTGAACCCCAATTTACGGAAAGAACGCGCAAAGCGCGTCCCGGATAGATCAACAAAAAACAAACAAAAATTATTTGGAGGAAAACAACAATGGCAGTAAAAATCAGACTGAGAAGAATGGGCAAGAAAAAGGAACCCTTCTATCGCGTGGTCGTCGCGGACAGCAGATCGCCCAGAGACGGACGCTTCATCGAGGAGATCGGATACTATGATCCGATGACCGATCCTGCGACCGTGAAGATCGACGCGGAAAAGGCGAAGGCATGGCTTGCCAACGGCGCTCAGCCCACCGAGACCGTAAAGTCCTTGCTGAAAAAGAGCGAGATCGTGTGACACCTCTTGAAAGCGAGGGAGTCTTATGGAACTTGAAAAAGTGCTGACCGACGTTGTCTGCAGTATCGTCGACAAACCCGAGGAAGTGCGGGTGACCAGAGAGGAAGACGGGAACGAGATCGTTCTCGTGCTGACCGTCGCTCCCGACGATATGGGCAAGGTCATCGGCAAACACGGAAGGATCGCCAAAGCGCTCCGCCTGATCATCAAGGCGGCGGCCGTCAGTTCGGAGAAACGCGTTGACGTGGAGATCCGCGATTAACAAGGGTAAAATAGCCGCTGAGAAAACGTTGATTTCCGGCGGCGATTTTGCTTTTCATGAAAGAACGCCGCACGTTCGGAAAAAAGAGAAAACGCGGTGCGGAAAGGGGAAAGTATGCCGAAGAAAAACGACGTTATTGAGGTGCCCGTCACCGATATGAACGATCTCGGATACGGTATTGCGCACACGGAGGGCAAAACGGTCTTCGTGCGCGGCGGCGTGACCGGCGATATTCTTTCGGCGAAGATCATCAAGGACGCCGGCAGTTATTTCATCGCGATCCCCGAAAAGATCGCCATCCCCTCCAACCGGCGCGTTCCGCCCGCCTGCCGGTATTTTCCGAAGTGCGGCGGCTGCTCTTTCTGTCACATCCGGTACGAGTATGAAAAGGAGCTCAAAAAGGGCTTTGTAGAGAGTTGTCTGCGCAAGGAACGGCTCTTTGAACTGACGGTCCTGCCGGTTTTATCGAACGAAAAAGCGGCGGGATACCGCAACAAGGTGCAGTTCCCGTACGTCGACGGGAAACTCGGCTACTACGCGCAGCACAGTCATCGCGTCGCGTCGGGGACCGACTGTATGCTGCACTCCAAAAAGGCGGGAGAGGCGCTTTGTCTGCTCTCCGACTTCCTTGCGTCTCATCACGTCCCGTCCTACGACGAGGAAACGGGAGAGGGACTGCTGCGCCACGTTTGTCTGCGCTGCGGCGCCGCGGGGAACGCGATGCTGCTGACGCTCGTGCTGAACGGGCGGTCTTTCCCGTATGAAAACGAACTGATCGCCCTGATTGAAAGCCGTCTGCCCGCGGTCAGGGGGCTGTATTACAACGTCAATACCCGGCGGACGAACGTCATCTTGGGCGACGAGTACGTCCACGTTTGGGGCGAGAAAACGCTGCGGGATCAGCTGCTGTCCTGCGAATTCGAGTTGTCGCCCGCCTCCTTCTATCAGGTCAACCGCGAAGTGTGCGCGCTGCTCTACAAAGAGGTGATCGCCCGGGCGGATCCCGGGGCGCACGAAACGGTCGTCGATCTCTTCTGCGGGGTCGGTACGATCGGGATCTGTCTTGCCAAAAACAGACCCGTCAAAAAACTCATCGGCGTGGAGATCGTCCCGCAGGCGGTGGAAAACGCAAAGAAAAACGCCCTCTTAAACGGGATCTCAAACGCCGAATACTACTGTGCCGACGCCGATCATCCGGCGCTCGGCGAAGCCGATACCGTCATCGTCGATCCGCCGCGCAAAGGGCTGGACGAACGGCTCGTCAGGCGCCTGTCGGAAATCAGAAGACTTTCAAAGATCGTATACGTTTCCTGCAATCCCGCAACTCTTGCGCGGGACCTGGCGCGCTTCCGCAATTTCGGGTGGAAGATCGGGGAACTGCAGCCGGTGGATATGTTCCCGAGAACGGGGCATGTCGAGACAGTCGTTCAACTGTCCCGACAATGAATTGCGCCTATCGGCGCATGAATTGACGCTCCGCGTCATGAATTGCCCTACGGGCATGAATTGCGCAGCGGCGCATAGGGCGCAATTCAATTCACGGAGCGTAGCGAGAAATCATGAAGCCGGAGACGGCTTCAATTCATGACGGCGCAGCCGTCAAATCATTCCAAAGAGAAAATGCTTATGAGCGACAATCAACTTGTAGTATTATCAAAAACCTTCGCAGTTGCTACAATCAACCTTTGCGAAACGGTCAAGGAACGCAAAAAAGCATCCGCGATAGTGAATCAACTGCTTCGAAGCGGCACAAGTATCGGAGCAAATATTCATGAGGCGAACTATGCTTCCAGTAAAGCGGATTTTATCAATAAGTTTCAGATCGCATTGAAAGAGTGTTTTGAAACCGACTACTGGCTTGATATATTTCTTAATTCAAAAATGATTTCGGATGAAGAATACTCAAATATGTTTTCGCAATGCAGTAAAATTCGAAAGCTTTTGATAGCCTCCATAACCACCGCCAAGAAAAATATGGAGCAACAGACGAAACCGTGAACAAGGTGTTCGTGGATATGCTCGAAAAGCTGGGCTACGATATCCAGATCACTTATGTGAAGAAGGAACAATGATATCATAATGGGCAGAACAGAGAAGAGACACATGGAGAGTCTCTTAAGTAAATCGGAGTTTGTAGAGGTTCTTCATGGAAATAAATTTTGATTTCTTGCTTTCGGGCTGTAATACGCGTTGCAAGCATTGCTATGTGAATGGCGGACCCGGCAGTATGATGAAGTCGGAGGATGCCCTGCTGTTCATTGAAAAACTGGACGATCTGGCGGAGCTTCTGCCCTTTGAAGCGAGCTTTACATTGGATAACGAGCCGATGAATCATCCGGAGATTGCGTCCATTGTTCGTAGTGCTGCCGCTACGAAAAATATCAAAAACTATCACCACGGAATGACAAGCGGTATTGCGCTGATGCATCGGAAAGACCGGAACGCCGTAATTGAGGCTTACCTTGACTGTGGCTATAATGATTTTGGTATAACAATTCATGGGAATGCGAT
>JAFTCT010000119.1 GCA_017454525.1 Clostridia bacterium | reverse complement strand
TGTTTCATTTGGCGTATTTGCGCCAAATGAAACACCCCCGCCCTTTTTCAACAGCCGTCACCCCGCCGCGCAGAAGGCGAGCGTACAGGGCATGGTATGGCTCTTGTTGACTTTGTCCGGTCCGGTGACGAGATTGAAGCAGGAGACGACGATCTTCCCGTCAAAACAGATCGGCTCGCCCGGCTGATTGAGTTCTCCGTGCAGACCGTCGGTGTCGGGCGAGGAGGCGATGCGCTCGACCCTGCCGTCGGGCGACACGCGGCAGAGGGCGTTCGCCGAGAAGTCGGCGATATAGAGATTCCCCGCGGGGTCGAAGCACATCCCGTCGGTCGATTGCAGTTCCTTTTCGTTTTTTGCGAAAAGGGACTTTTCTTTTACCTTTCCGTCGCCGTCCAGTACGATCCTCCACACCTCTCCGTCACCGAAGTTGCCGACGAGCAGACTGCCGTCGGGCGCGAAAACGATCCCGTCACAGCCGTACTGACATAACGGATTGCGCGTCACGAAGGTGCAGAGCAGGTTCTTATCCGACAGATCGTTGTGAATTTCGATATTTTCGTCGTCGACCGAGAAACGGTAGACGCCCGAGGTCAGCAGTCCGTCCTGTCTTTTGACCGGATGCATATAGGACTGCGTGACGTAAACGTATCCGTCCTTGTACCGCACGCCGTTCGGATGCTCCATGCCGTACGCCGTGACCTTATAGGAAACGATCCCCCCGGCGCCCGTCTGCACGCGCAGGAGCCGCCCCTTGAACAGCAGTTCCGGCTTCTCGCTCCACCCTTGATTGTCGCAGATGAACAGTCCCTCCCGGTCGTCGAAGGCGATCCCCATATTGCGCGCGGCGCCCGTTTCGGGATGCACCGGCACGTCAAACCACTTCGTCGCTTTGCCCTCTTTCGTGATCTTATAGATCGCGCCGCTCGTTTTTTCGTCGGCGAAATTCGGGCAGGAAAGGATCAGATTCCCTTCCCTGTCGGTCTCCATGCCGTCGGGCGTGTGGATCCCGGGCGGAAGAATACAGAACAGTTGGCTTTTCATATCAAGAACGGTCTCCTTTGCTTTTTCTTCCGGCATTATAGCATTTTTCCCGGGGAAACGCAAGAGCGGGCGCAAAATCTTCGCAAATCTCTTGTAAAATAGTGCGGAATGTGATAAACTCAAGGTACGAAAAACTGCGCCGATCAGGACGGAGGAACAAATATGCCTATTAAATTCGATAAAGAGAACAAGATCTTCACGCTGACCACGAAAAACACCCGCTACGTCTTCGGGATCATGGACGACCGCTATCTCGTCCACCACTTTTACGGCAAAAAAACGGCGAAATACGCGCTTTACAAGCCTTACTGCGTCTCCTTCTCGCCCTACCGCGGGGAACTCGGCAACACGAAATCGCCCGATATTTTCCCGCAGGAATATTCCTTCTTCGGTTCGGGCGACTTCCGCGCGGCGGCGCTGAAACTGCGCGGAGAAAACGGCTGCTGCGCCACCGATTTTACCTATAAATCGCACCGCATTTCCTCCGTGCCGAAGAGCGGGGGCGCCGGCGCGGAGATCGCCGGTATTCCCTGCGGACGCCCCGATGAAAACACCCGCTCGCTGTCCGTCATCCTGACCGACGAAACAACAATGTGCGAACTGCATCTGATCTACAACGTCTTCTACGAAGAGGACGTCATCACCCGGGGGATCGTCCTATACAACTACGGAAAGGCGCCGGTAAAGATCGAAAAGTGTATGTCGGCATCACTCGACCTGCCCTCCTGCGATTACGATATGGTCACGCTCTGGGGCGGGCATTACGACGAGCGCAACTATCAGCGCGCGCCGCTGCACCACGGGACGCAGTCGGTCTGCTCGCGCCGCGGCGCTTCTTCCCCGCAGTACAACCCTTTCTTCGCGCTCTGCGATAAAAAAGCGACAGAGGACAAGGGAGAGGTCTACGGCTTCAATTTCATCTGGTCCGGCTCCTTCCTTGACGAAGTCGAGGTAGACCAGACAGAATGCACGCGCGTGCAGATCGGTTTGGGCGAGGAGAATTTCGGCTATCTTCTCGAGCCGACAAAAAAAGGCAAGCCGGCAAAGAAAGATTCTTCGCCCTTCTGTTCGCCGCACGCCGTACTGACCTATTCCGACAGGGGCTTCGGGAAAATGACGCGCAATCTGCACGATTTCACGCGCAATCACATCCTGCCCGAGCGCGCGGTCAGCGAGCCGCATCCGGTCGTGCTGAACACGTGGGAGGCGTGCTATTTCAATATCGACGAGGAAAAACTCGTCAATTTCGCCGGGGAGTCGGCAAAGGTCGGCTTCGATATGCTGGTCATGGACGACGGCTGGTTCGGCGCGCGCAGCGGCGACCGCGCGGGACTCGGCGACTGGACGCCCAACAAACAGAAGTTCAAGAACGGGCTGGGCTCGTTTATTGAAAAGGTCAAAAGCAAGGGGATCCGGTTCGGCATCTGGATCGAACCCGAAATGGTCAATCCCGACTCCGATCTCTACCGCGCGCACCCCGACTGGGCGCTGTCGGTACCCGGCAGGCAGCCGCTTCTCTCGCGCGAGCAGCTGGTCCTCGATATGGCGAACCCCGAGGTGATCGCCTATCTCAAGGACTCCTTCAAAAAAACCTTCGGCGGGCTTCCGATCGACTATTTCAAATGGGACGCCAACCGCCATATCTGCGACGCCTTTTCCCACGCCCTCCCGCCCGAACGGCAGGACGAGGTGCACTTCCGCTATATGCTCGGCGTGTACGACCTCTTGCGCTGGTTCACGGTCGAATTTCCCTCGGCGCAGATCGAGACCTGCTCGGGCGGCGGCGGACGCTACGACCTCGGTATGATGGCGTTCGGCTTCCAGATCTGGGCGTCGGACAACACCTGGCCCTACAGCCGCACCTGGATGCAGCGTTCGGCTTTGCTTGCCTACCCCGCGGCGACGATGTCCTGCCACGTCTCCAATCCCGGCGACGATCTGCGGGCGCTCGACTTCCGCTATAAGGTCGCTGTCGGCGGGATGCTCGGCTATGAACTGAACGTCCTGCGCATGAGCGAGGAGATCAAAAAGGAAATGGCGCGGCAGGTGAAGGAGTATAAAACCTTTGAACACCTCGTGCGCCTCGGAGACTACCGTAACCTCGCGTCTCCCTTCCTTTGCCCCTATTCGGCGTATTACTATACCGATAAAGAAAATAAAGAGTTCTTGTTATCGGTCATCGAAAAAGAGGGGATCCCGGCGGGACGCACCAAGCCCCTGAAAATAAGGGAGGCGAAGCCCGGCAAGACCTACGTCGATATGCTCTCGGGCAGCAGATACTCGGGAAAAGAGCTGAAAGACGGCCTCGTGCTGCCGCTGACCGGCGAAAAATTCACCGCGGCGCTGATGCACCTCGCCGAAGAATAAAGACCACCTGAAGGAGAAACAACGCCATGAAAAACGACGCAAAATATCAGATCGACTTTCTGAACTCGCTTTCCTTTAACCGCTACGGCGGAACAGCCGACGAAGAACGGGCGGCGAAACTCATTCTTTCGGAGATCGGAAAACTCGGCGGCAAGGGAGAGATCGAGGAATTTGAAATTCAGAACTACGCGATGCACGAAGCGTCGCTCGAAGTGACCGAGCCGTATTATAAAAAAATCGAAGTCAACGGCGTCGGGCGCTCGGGCAGTACAAACGGACCGGTCGAAGCCGAACTGTTCTACGCCGAGGGCGGCGAAGAGGAGAATTTCATCGGTGCGGAAGGAAAGATCGTGCTGATCAACACGCTGGCAAAAGCGCCCTACGAACGCCTGGTGAAGAGCGGCGCGCTCGGTTTCATCGTCTTTTCGGGCAGATACCACGACGACCGGAACGCCACCGACCTCGACCGCCGGATGCTCCGCCCGGTCCTGACCGATAAATTCGGCGCGATCCCCGGGCTCTGTTTGCGCACCGAGGACGCGATCGCTCTGCTCAAAGACGGCGCGAAGAAAGTACGCTTCCTCGTGCGCGGCGACAATGAAACGCATATCTCGCGCAACGTCACCGCCTATATCGAAGGCAGCGGAAAAAGCGAGGAGGAATTTCTCTTCACCGCGCATTACGACTCCACGCCCTACGGACTCGGCGCCTGGGACAACGCCTCGGGCAGCGCCAATATCCTCTGCCTTTACCGCCATTTCCTCCGTCACCGCCCTGTCCACCCGATGCGCTTCATCTGGTGCGGCTCGGAGGAGCAGGGCCTGCTCGGGTCACGCGCCTACGTCGCGGCGCATCCCGAGGAAGTAAAGAGAATGCTTCTCTGCCTCAATTTCGATATGACCGGCACGGTCGTGGGCAGCCACCGCCTGATGGTCACGGGCAACAGCGAGATCGACCACTATATCAAATTCCTTGCAAAGGAAACCGGCTATATCACGAAATTCTGCGACGACGTCCACCACTCGGACAGCGCGCCCTTTGCAAACGCCGGCGTTCCGGGGATCGGCTTCATGCGCGACGGACAGGCGGGCGGCCATTCACGCTTCGATATCCCCTGGCCGCTGTGCGGCGAGCGCCTGGCGGAATGTACCGACTACGCCAAAGCGCTCGTTACGCGCTTAGACGCGGCGAAATCCTTCCCCTTCGACCGGAAGATCGACGACGAAATGGCGGCGAAGGTCAAAACCTACGTAGAACAATGAGCCGCCCGACGGCAAATCACAACGCCGACGGCAACGGCAGTTCATGACGGCGGCTGAAAACAAGTACGACCCCGAGGCGCTTTTCGGGATACAAGGGTACGACCCCGAGGCGCTTTTCGGGAGTACGAGGGACGGCGTTCGGGGGTTCCCGGGTGAAGGTGGCGCTTGCCGCCGGATGAATGTGAGCCTTCCCCGATGGGGAAGGGGTTCCCCGAATAGCGCGACGCAAGGAGCGGTGTTCGGGGGTTCCCGGGTGAAGGTGGCGCTTGTCGCCGGATGAGGCTGATGCCTTTTCGTGGGCAAAGGTGTCGGCAAAGCCGACGAAACGAACAGAGAATTACTGCTTCACCGGAACAATCGCGCGTAAAGAATATAGGTTATTCATAATCGAACTGTCTGCTTCCGGATATCATACCATATATAAAACAGACTGCAAATAACTTTTTTGAAAGAAAGAAAAAATAGAAAAAAGAGCAGGTTTACATTACCGACATCAGATATATCACAGATAATCAAGATATCATTCTGTCGGCTTCGCCGACGCCATAGCCCAACGGTAGTGTTTTGCCTCATCCGTCGGCAAGCGACACCTTCTCCCATCGGAGAAGGCACCTTCGCCACCCTTTAGCAAAGGGTGCCGCCTAAAGAGGCGCTCCGCGCTCCGCGTTCCCTGCGCTCCGCGCTCCCCGCGCTCCGCGCTCCCTGCGCTCCGCGCACAATTATTCCGGTGAAACAGTAATTCTTTGTTCGTTTTGTCGGCTTTGCCGACACCTTTGCCCACAGATAGGCATCGGCCTCATCCGGCGGCAAGCGCCACCTTCCCCCATCGGGGAAGGCTCCTCAGATAGTCAAGTACAGAAAGAAACAGAGGAATAAGAATGATAAAGAACACTAAAAGAACCGTAACGGCGATCTCCCTTCTTCTCCTCCTCCTCCCCTTCCTCCTTCTCCTCTCCTCATACGCCGACAGTTTCGACGCGGGGCGCATTTTTGACGCGATCCTCTCTTTCCGGCTGACAGGCGCCGGCGCCGCGAGCGTGCAGGAGTGGATCGACGGCGATCTTTCCGCGCGCGCCGGAAGCGGCGGGGAATGGGCGGTGATCGCCCTTGCGCAGACGGACGAAGGGAAAAAATATGATTTTTCCGCCTACCGCGCCTCTCTTGTGAAGTATTTGAACGAAAACAATGTTGCAAGCGCTTCTTCAAGGCAGAAATTCGCGCTGACGCTCTGCGCGGTCGGCGGGCAGTCCGAGCCGTTCGTTCAAAAGACGATGAACGATTCGATCGGAGAACTCGGGATCATGAGTTACGTTTTCGGCTTGCACCTGATCAACAACGGGCTGACAAGTGAGAAACATACCGCCGCGAGCGTCACGGCGCAGCTGCTGGCGCTTCAGCACGGCGACGGCGGCTGGTCGGTCATGGGCGATTACGGCGACGTCGACGTGACGGCGATGGTCCTCTCCGCGCTCGCGCCGCAGATGGAACGCGCGGAAACGGAGGAAGCGATCGGAAAGGGACTTTCCTTTCTGTCCGCGCGTCAGCAGGACGACGGCGCCTATATGAGTTACGGGGCGAAGAACTGCAACAGCTGCGCGCAGGTGCTGACGGCGCTTTCCGACCTCGGCGTGGACCCGAACGACGCACGGTTTGTCAAGAACGGCAAAACCGTGACCGACGGGATCATGCAGTTTGCCTTGAGCGACGGCAGTTTCGCATATAAAGAGGACGGCGTATATAACAATATGGCGACCGAACAGGTCTTTTACGCGACCGTAGCGGCGAAACGCGCCGCGGAAGGGAAGAGCCCGCTCTTTGTGCTCGACGAGGTGTCCGCCGGACAGCCGGAGCCGACCCCGACGCCGACCCCCGAAACTACGCCCGCCGAAACGCCGACCGCGCTTCCGACGCCCGAAACGCCCGAGCCGACCGCGGTCCCGACGCCCGAAACGGCAGAGCCGACCCCCGTCCCTCAAACGCCGACGGTCCCGTCCTCTCCTTCAAAAGATACAGAGAAAAAGAACTCTTCCGGCGGGTTCTATCTGATCCCCTTCTTAGTGGTGCTCGCCTTTGCGGCGGTGCCGGTCGTTTTACAGATCAGAAAAAGAAGAAACCGCAGATAAATCCGAAAAAAGGTTCGTGTGCATGATGTCAGTCCGCAGCGGAAAAGCAAGAAAAATCAGACTGATCACAGCGACGGTGATCGCCGGCGCGGTTTTGCTGACCCTTCTTGCCTCCGTCGCGGTGGTCCTGATATCCCATTTCCGCGGGGACGTCCCCTTTGCGGGCGGGTACGGGCTCGTCTGGATCAGGACCGGCAGTATGGAGCCGACGATCCCGCAGCGGAGTTTCATCCTGCTCGAGAAGGTCGACGCGCGCGACGTGGCGGTCGGCGACGTGATCACCTTTATTTCCGACGATCCGTCGATCGAAGGGGAGCGCAACACCCACCGCGTCACCGCGATCGTCGGTGAACACGAAGCGTTCCATACGCGCGGCGACAACCGCGACACGAACGCGGCGGAAGATAAATACCCCGCCGCCGCCGACAAGCTGATCGGCAGATACGTGAAGACCCTGCCGTTCTTATCGGTCATGGGCAGATTTCTCTCCTCCGCCGTCGGTATTTTCGCCGTCTGCCTCATTTTCCTCGCGATCATCATGATCCTCTACCTGCCCGATATGGCGCGCATCGTGAAGGAAGCCGACAAAGCCAAGAAGGAAAAGGCGAAACTCATGGACGAACTCGTGAAGAAGGAAGTGGAGAGACTGAAAAGGGAAGGAACGCAGGAAAACGACGAAGAGCGCTGAGCGCGCCCTTTAGGCGCCACCCTTTCGGAAAGGGTGGCAGAGGAGCCTTCTCCGGGAACCCCCTGAACCCGCGAAGCGGCTTCCGGTGAACCCCTTCCCCCGGCGGTGAAATCGTCTGCGACGGTGAAATCCGCCTCGACGGCGGGTTGAGGACGGGCGCGAAGCGCAAAGGAAGGCGCGGAGCGCGAAGCAGCGGAGCGCCTTTGTTTAGGCGCCACCCTTTGCTAAAGGGTGGCAGAGGAGCCTTCCCCGATGGGGGAAGGTGGCGCTTGCCGCCGGATGAGGCCGATGCCTATCTGTGGG
>JAFTCT010000118.1 GCA_017454525.1 Clostridia bacterium | reverse complement strand
ACCCGCCTGGGTGCCTTTTGTGTTGGCGGAGAGATAGGGATTCGAACCCTAGTTGGGGTATTAGCCCAAACGCGATTTCCAGTCGCGCGCCTTAGACCAGCTCAGCCATCTCTCCAAACCGCTCGTCGCAGAGTATAACACAGTTTTTTTGATTTGTCAAGCATTATTTTCAAATAATTCCGCTATTGACATTTTCAAATAATCCCGCTATTGACAAAAAAGGCGCAAAGTGATACGATTGAGGCGGCGGGAGCCGGAACGCTTACCGAAAAACGAATATCTGTGAAATGAGATGACGGACATGACTACAAAAGAAACGGTCGAAAAACTTCTTGCGGGCAACGCGCGGTACCGTGCGCGCGAGACTTTCGGAGGAGACGTGAGTTTTGCGCGGCGCGAAGCGCTCCGGGACGGTCAGCGCCCCTTTGCGGCGGTGATCTGCTGCTCCGACGCGCGCGTGATCCCCGAAGTGATCTTTGACGCGGGGCTGGGCGATCTGTTCGTCATCCGCACGGCGGGCAATACCGCGGGCGAAAACGAACGCGGCTCGGTCGGGTACGCGGTGGAGCATCTCGGCGTCAGAACGGTCGTCGTCCTCGGGCACACGCGCTGCGGCGCGGTATCGGCGGCGCTGCACGGAGAATTCGACGGACCCGCCGGCGTCATCACCCGCCGCATCAAGGCGGCGATCGGCGAGGAGACCGACCCGTCGAAAGCGAGCGTTCTGAACGTCAGAGCGACGGTCAGACAGTTGAACGCAGACCTCGGAAACGGGGCGAAAGCCGTCGGCGCGCTCTACGATCTCTGCACGGGAAAAGTCCTCTTTTGGGAGAACTGACCGCGGTATTCAAAGCAGAAATATCGAAGAAAACCGCAGCTTTGCGCACTTCTTCAAAACCGCAAAAGCCGCGCAAAACGGACGGGATCCCGGCCGTTTTGCGCGGCTCATCTTTTATGCGATCCCTTTGCTCTTCAGGATCGCCGCCTTTTCCTTATCGCCGATCACGCCCTTGCTCTCAAAGACGTCGAGCAGTCTGACGTACAGCCGCTTCTGCTCCGCCGTATAGGCGCCGCTCGCCGCCGCGGTGATGAGCGCGCCGGCGTCGAAGATCCCGCCGACGTCCGGAGGACCGACGACCGCGTCGATATACGCCGTGACCTCCCCCGTGGGGTCGGAAAAGAACCCCTGCCGCATCTGCGCCTTCAGATAGAGCGCGAAGGAGCGGGTCGCCTCGGTGGAGCCGGTCTCCTTTGCCTGCTTCTCGACGTACTTATCGCGGTTTCCGAGATAGGTCTGCACCTGCGCGGCGGTCATTTCCTTTTCCGCCTTTCCCTCTTCCGCGCTGTTTTCCGTTTTTTTGTCCTCCGTCTTTCCCGCACCGCTCTGCGCGCGCTCGTAAAGGGCGCGCATGAAGTCGAAATAGTCGCCGGCGTCCTTGCCGCTCAGCGCTTTCGCCGCTTCGTCCAGCCACTTTTCGCTGCCGGTCTTCATATAGCGGTAACCGGCGTCGTCGAGCAGTTTCTTTTCCGCGTCGTCAAGCTCCATGCCCGCGAAGAGCCGTTCGTCGAAGTAATCGTACTTCGTTTTGTCCTGCGGCGCGCCCGACAGCGCTTCTTTTTCCGCCTGACGGTCGCCGTACTTCCGCTCCTCGAACGCGCGCTCCCACGCCTTGTCGGCGTCTGCCGACGTAATACTTCTCTCCTTCAGTTCGTTTTCGTACGCCTGCTGCGCCAGTTTGTCGGCGTAGCGGCTTTCTTCTCTCTGCCGCTCGAACGCCTCCTTTTCGGCGCGGTCGCGGCGGTCTCGCTCGTCCGAATAGCGCTCGTAAGCCAGCTTGTAAAGCGAGGGGATGACCTCGTTCAGTCCCGCCATTTTCCGGTCGTAAGCGCCCTGCCCCGCGCTCTGCGCGTAGGAACTGGCGTACCCGCCGGAGAGCGACGCGATCTTGCCGACCGTGTCCTTCATCGATTTTTCGGCGCTTTTCTCGTAGGCGTCCTTATAGTACCTGTACAGCGCGTCCGCGTCGGGGTCGTAGGAGAAACCGCTCTTCTCTTCCTCCGCTTCCCCCTGCAGGCGTTTGATCTTTTCGCTTCCCTTTTCCTTTTTAAGTTTCAGCGCCACCGCCGCTTCCTCCTTTCGTTCTTGTCCGTTCGATCTCGTCAAGCGCCCACTGGAGCTGCTCCGTCAGGCGCGCAAGATACGCTCTGATTTCTTCGATCCCGCCGCCGTAGGGCGGTCTTTCCAGTCCGATCATCCTTATCTTCCTTCCTTTTCATAACCTTGTTCACAGCGTTCCCCCGTGCGCCGACGGCGCCGAAGCGCTGCCGCCGGGGCGAAGGGCGAACGACAGTTCGTCCAGGCGGACGGCGCCCTCGCCCAAGATCAGGAATTCCGCGCCGGTAAAGCGCCGCGGCTTCAGAAACAGCATAAAAGAGCGCACGCCTTTCCCGCGCAGACCTGCGATCTTTTCAAACCGCCCTTCCCCGTCGCAGCGCAGATAGAACTCCGCGCGGCTGCCCACCGGCAGGCAGATCCTGCCGGAAAGCGACGACAGGTACTTATATGAAGACGTTCCGAACGTCATGATCCCCGTCTTCATCATCCAGGGCACGTTCCCGCCGCTTTTGCTCCACAGGGCGCGCAGCGCCGCGCCGTCAAAGAAATACGCCTCTTTTCCGCAGGCGAAGAGCAGCGCGTTCGCGTCGTCCTCCTTCGCCCACATTCCGACGGCGGGATCGTAGACGAACAGTTCCGCCCTGCCGTTTCCCTTTTTCAGCGACAGGCAGTATTTTCCGTTTTCGCTCCCCGCCGCGGCATAGTCCGCCTCCGACAGATCGCCGAGTTCCCGCGCGAAGCGCACCGGCTGACCGCCGTCGTAGACCGTCACGCCCGCGGGCGAGAGATAATAGAGCTTCTGCCCCACGATGACAAGACTTTTTTCACAGCCCGCGCGCACCCCCTCGCAGGGCAGGTCGCTGACCTGATAACTCTCGGGCACGGTGCCGTAGATCTTGTGCATCATTTTTTCCCTGAAAAAGACCGGCACGCCGAAGCAGTTGACCGCCCCGGTGAACTGCCCGGGCGTACCGCGCGACGCGATATAGGAATCGGTCGACACGCCCTCAAACAGATAGAACCGGTCGACCGTACCGAGCGCCGACGCGTAGATCTCGTTGACGAATTTCCCCTCAAGATCGTTTCCGTACCGGCAGCCCCACAGACGGTTCCCGCACTCGAAAACGTGGTCCATTTCCGGGAACACGCGGTGCATCGACGTCGGGATCGGTCCGTCCTTCTCGTATTCGCCGCCGATCACGCCGCGCACGACGATATACCCCGCGTATCTGCCGTTCTGTCCGTCGGGCTCAAGTTCCGCCTTCACGAGCGTACTGTATCCGTCGAGCCCGCAGCCGGTATTCACGAGGCGCACCTTCTCGCCCGCCTTCAGGACCTCGCCGTTTTTTTCGAAACTGCCCGCGATGCGCACGAAGCAGTCCTTCACGGGCAGCCAGTCCTCTTCCTCTCTGTCATAGCTTTTGCACACCGGCGCCAAGCCCGACAGATCGACGAAAACAGCGGTCGTATCGACGGGCGGCGCCGACGCGTACACGACGTTCGTCAGGACCGTTCCCGCGGCGTCGCAGAGGCAAAAGGAAGGAAAGCCCGCCCACTGGTTGTCGGTCTTCAGGTTTCCTCCGTAGGTGAAGGAGGGGTCGGGCGCGGCGGGCAGACCGTCAAGGTCGATATACGCGCCGAGCGGAAACAGATAGAGCGTGTGCCCGAAGAGCACGGCGTTCTGCTTCCCGTCGGGGCGTTCCTCGCGCGTATAGGCGGTCGTCACGCCGACCGTATACGACTTCCCTCCTCTTTTCAGAAGGTATTCAAACTCCTCTCCGAAGGGCTTTTTCGTCACCAGGCACGGCGCGCCGCAATAGAACGCCGCGACCGCCGTTTCGCCCTCCCCGACGCATTCGACCGCCTCGCCGCGCGGCGGACGGGACGACGCGGCGGGAAAACGGTCGAGCGTCATATTCTTCATATCCGCGAACATCCCGTCGCCCGTGACCTCGCTTCTGTCGATCCCGCCGAAGCGCGCGTATCTGAAATGTTTTTTTCCGATCGGCTTCATATAACTCAGCATCGCGGGTACCTCCACCGGATCTTCTTCGGCGTTTTGCCGCGGACGGTATCGGCGGCGAACGCGCCGTACAGTTCGTCGAACGCCCGCTTGTGATCGTTGTACAGATCGAATTCTCCGTTCTGCTCCTCGATCTTCATCATCAGCCACAGACGGTAGATCCCGTCGTACGGTCCGCTCGCCGCCAGGGGCGCGCCGGACGCGGGCGCCGCCTCCTGCGGCAGATCTTCAAAAGCGGCGTACAGCTCCCGCGCGATCCTGCCCTCCAGTTCGCGCAGCCACAGCGTCAGGACGTCGTCGCCGTAGCCGTCCCCCTTCATTTCGCGCACGTATGCAAAACAGTCTTTTTCCGTCATCTTCCGTCCTCTTTTCCCATAGCGTTCGGGGGCGCACCCGCCCGGCGCTTTCGCACCGGGCGGGCGCCCTTTTCAGTGTGCGTATCCGCTGCGCTGGGAAACAAGATTCGCGTAGCGCATTTCCCTTGCGCGCAGGACGACCTCCGCGACGTATTCGGGCACCTCGACCTCCACGCCCTTGGCGATGATGAAGGTCTCGTTGTTCACCGAAACGAATTCGTCCTCCTCATCGGGACGCATACGCGGGATGAGGATCTTCACCTTTTTTGCTTCGTTTTTCATTTCTTCATTTCCTTTTGCAGTCATCTTGTTTCCCTTCCTTTCTTCTGATCAGTTGGCGGATGCGGTCGCGCTGAATCTCTTGGAGCAGGATTCAACGCGCACGAGGTAGTTGGGCACGAGGATCTCGGCGGTCTTGGCGGCCTTCCAGCCGACGGTGGAGCGCTGGTCGAGCGGATCGTCGCCTTCGCCCAGCTGCTTGACGATGGTCTTGAGTCCCTCGCCTTCGAGTTCGGTGACGCCGTAAGCGCCGTCGCCAAAGAAGAGGGTGCCGAACACCGCCAGTCCCGAAGGATCGCCGCTGCCGCCCTTATAGATCTTCGCTTCGCTCGTGGATACGAAGCGCACGCCGGCGATCTTGCCGATCTCGCCGCGGTAGAGATTGTCGGCGGAGGCGTACTTGTGCGCGTCGATCCACTCGGGGTCGCGCATCAGATCGTACGCGGCGTAGGGGTGGATGATCGCGACGTAGTCGCCGTTGATGGTCGGCGCGTTCTGCGCGCGCAGTTTCGCCGCCACCTGCATGACGACGTTGACCGTCAGAACCGCCGTCTCATCGAGATTCGCGCGCGAGTTGACCGCCGTTTCCGCGCCTGTGGAGGCGTTGATCTTCGGGCAGTAGAAGACGTTGGTGCCCGACTGCAGGACGTCTCTCGTCACGGTATCCAGCGTCATGCCCGACTGCTTGCCGCACGCCTTGACCGCCTGCACGATGTTGTTGTCGATCGAGGTCAGGGTCAGCATATCGGTGAGCACGAAGAATCTGCCGTACTGGCTGACGGTCGCGGTGACCGCCGTGACCGACAGAGACTGCGGATCGGGCGAAACGCCCTCGGTCAGCGGCGTTACCGCCTTGTTGGGCGAGGCGTACTTGCGGAATTCGACCGTCTTGCCGCTGCCCGCGGGGATCGGTCTCTTCTGCCCGAACTGATCGTGGATCAGATTGGGCGTCGCCTCGTCGATGAGGGTCATATCGTAGAAGGTCTTCATTTCGGGCGACAGACCCGAAGCGCCCGTGTGGTTGGCGGGCTGGGACTGCGGATCATAGGCAAACAGCCCGAGGTCCGCTTCGTAAAGATTTGCAAGCGTTTTCATCATCTTTTTCATGGTCCTTTCTTTTTTTGTTAAAAACTGATTTTTTCGCCGCGTTCGGCGCGCCGGATCAGTTCCCTGCGCTGCGCGCTCGACAGGTGCGCAACGTCCGTTCCCGTGATCCCCGGCGCCTTCCCGCCCGCGCCGAATTCTCCCGGCCGCATACCGCCCGCCGCCACGCTGTTCGCCACGCGGCGCGCCGCATCTTCGCCGGCTCTTCTGATGATCCCGGGGAGGATCTCCTTCTCGTGCAGCACTCTGTACGCGGTGCCGAGCCCCACGCCCGCGCGCAGCAGTTCCCTGAACGCGGGATCGTCCAGTTCCCTCTCAAGATCGAAGGACGGAAAGAACTCCTTCAGTTCCTTTGCCTCTCCGATCCAGGCGAAATACTGTTCCTTTGCGCCTGCGCGCGTTTCGGGATCGCCGTAAACGCCCGTTTCTCCGCTCTGCTCCGCGGTCGGCACGTCCTTCCGGTCCGAAAGGACGCCGTCTGCTTCCAGCGCCTTCATCAATCCCTGCGCGTCGGTCGCCTCCACGCCGTAGTGCGCGCAGATCGCCGTCAGCGCCGGCAGGATCTCGCCGTAGCGTTTTGCCGACTGCGCGGTGTTCTTCAACCGCTCCTTCACGATCTGCCCTACGCGTTCGGCGAACTGTGCGCGGTATTTCCCGCGGATCAGTTCCTCAAACGCCTTGCGGTCGTCTTCGGTTTCTTCCCCGGTCTGCGCGTCCTCTTCCTTCTCCGAAGGCGGGGGCGCGCAATTGTCTTTTCCGGCGTCGGCTGCTTCTTTCGGTCCCTGCCCGGCGACGGCGTTTACGCCCGTTTGACCTTCCCTCTTGTCAGCTTCTTCCGGCTGCGCCGCGTTCTGCGGCAATGTGCGATCGTCCATACCGATCCTTTCTGCCCGATGGGCGGGCGTCCCGTATATTACGCGCTCCGGCGCCTTCCGGCGCCATGTATTTCCGCCGCCGCCCGGCGCGCGCGGGCGGCGGCACGACGCGCCTTTTCAGGCGAGACGGTCCTCAAAACGTACGTCGGAAGCGTATTTGCCGGCGAGCATCGACAGCCCGACCGCCGCCACGTAGAAGCAGTGGAGCGCTTCCTCCTCGTATTCGCTCTTCGGCTCGACCGTAAGGCGCATATCGCCGCTCTTGACGGTGAAGCGCGCGTTCTTGAGCTGCCCTTCCCGCTCCATGATCTTCAGGACGTTGGCGAGCGTCAGTCCGAGCGCCGACGCCGCGGCGCAGACCAGCCGGTCTTCGGCGTGGTCGGTCATACTGAATTCACAGACGGAGCCCGTCCTTTTCACAACCGCTTTGATCACAGTGATCTCTCCCTTTCTTCATTTCGGCGACGGCGCTTCCCTGACCTTCTGCCGGACGGTGCGCATGAGGCGCGTTTCCTCCCGGCGCCGCACGCCCGGAACTGCGCGGCCGCCGGCGTCCGCGAACGGCGCGGCTTGCGCGTCATCCGTTTCACCGACCCCCTGCGCGACCAGATCGACGACGAACTCCTTGCGCTCGAAATCCATCATTTCAAGCGCCTTGAGCGCCGCTTCCTTCATCGCCGGCGCGAAGAATCCCGCGCTGTACAGCTGGAGCGCGAATTCGTTCTGGCTCATCTTGCTGTACACCGACTGCTTCTGCGCCGTCACCTCGACGTCCATCTGCGGCAGACGGTAGCCGTTCTCTATACCGTTTTTCAGTCCGGCGTTCGTATAACTGATGAAGGAATAGCCGTCGGGCGGCGTTTCGCCGCCTGCATACAGGTCCGCCCTCCTGCCCGTGATCCGGAAGCGGCGCGGCACGTCGTAGAACTGTCTGATCAGTTCGATGATGAACAGGACGATCTTCTTGTAGGCGCGGTAGGTCTGCTTGTTGATCGCCCTCGAGTTCTTGCCCGCCGCCTCCTGCATCGCCGCGATCGCGGACGCCGCCGTCACGCCCGCGGGCGCGCCGCCCGAGGTCACGTCGCGGTTGCCGGTCGTCTCCTTGAGTTCGCCGATCTTCGACTGCAGTATCGAGAGATAGACGCCCGACACCGGCTGCGCGACGATCGGCATGACGGACGACGCGGGGTCGCTGCCGGTGAAGGTGACGATGTCGTTGCGCAGATCGGCGAACTCCTCCTTGTTGATCTCGGCGTTCGCCTTCACGAAGAAACGCGGACCGGCGTTGACCGTCATGCTCTTGAGCAGCGCGCTGTTGCCGCGGTCGATCCACTCCTGCGCACTGCTCCCGAGGTCGATGAGACCCGCGCCCCAGATCCCCTCGCCGCACTCGATGAAACTGTCGACGACGAAGGGGTAAAGACCGTGGTCGTACAGTCCGCTTTCGGCGGGGGCGGGCGCGATCACGCTTCCGTCAGGCGCGCGCACGGGCTCTGTCTCGTTTTCGGTCGCGTAGAGGACCGTGTCGCCCGTGAATTTGCAGAAGTGCAGGACCTGCCTGCCGTTCTGCCTCTTCTTGTAGTACCAGGAGACCACCTCCGCCTTGTCCTCGCCGCTTCCCGTGCCGGCGTCCTGAAACGCGCCCGAAGCGCGCTCCGCGTCGCCGAGCGCCGGGTATTCCTCCTTCAGAAGATCGCGGTCAATATACTCGACGGTGAAGACGCTGCGCGACGCCTGAAGGTCGGTGACGCCCGGCTCGGCGAAGAAGTTCGGCAGCCCGACGAGGCGCACGTCGACGTCGCCCAGTCCCCCCGCCTTGCGCGCGTCCCAGAAGACGCCGTAGACCGCCGTGCCGCAGCGCAGCTTCTCCGAACAGCCGGCGCGGTAGGTCTCCTCAAAGTCGCAGCTGTCCAGTACCACCGGGATGATCGAGGAAAGACTTCTCGCCTCGTCGCGGTCGCTCTCCTCGCGCGGCAGGACGTTCGGCTCGGGGAAGTTGTCCATCATGTCGGCGAGTTTGTTTTCGATACAGTTGAAGAGCCACGCGGAAACGACCCGCGGCGCTTCGCCCTCCCCCGTCGGACGTCCCTTGATCCGCGCGTTCATGAAGCGCCTGTTGTCGAGTACGCGCAGATCGGTCGGGCTCTTGCCCGCGCGGTACCGTCCGAGGACCTCCCGCGCCTGCGCGATCTGTTCCCGCCCGATCGCGGGGACCGCCTTTGTTTCTGTTTTTTCATTTTTTACCATTGCGCCGCTTCCTTTCTTTTCTTTTACGCATTCGCTGCGCTGTTTTTTTCTTCGGACGCGGGATCCCCGTCCGCCTTTTTCACGACGATCGCCCCGGGCGGCGGGAGCATCGGCGCAAGGTCCTTGTCGCAGAGATCGAGCGGCGAAAGCGCCGGACGTCCCGCCGCGTCCTTTCTGAAGCGCGGGGCGATGGGGCGCGCCATACAGAAATAGCGCGCTTCGTCCGCCGCGTGATCCTCGCCCGTCGTATCGAGGTCCTCCGGGATCTGCGCGTCGTAGCGCAGAAGGGGCATGGTCCTGATGAAATCCCGGCAGGTCTTAAAGACGTACATCATCGCCCTGCCGTTCTCATCGAAGCGGAGGCGGTAATGCATCTGCATCCAGCCGGGGATGCGCGCGTGGTCGCCCTTCTCGAACCAGATCCCGCAGCGCTCGCCCGTCTGTGACTGAAAGATCGCCGGATCCGCCACGCCGCGGATCTTCCTGCCCTTTAAGAGCGGATGCTCCTCCTCGATGCGCCTGATCTCCCGGAAGACCTGTACCGGCGGCAGGCGCAGTCCCTCGTCGGGCGTGCCGTTCGAGCCGTACCATTCGGCGATCCTGAAGGCGGTCCCGTCGTGATCGACCGCCCACCATCCGCAGGAGAAGGGCTTGCTGTACCCCCAGTCGAAACTGCGGTAGAAGTTCCAGTCCTCTCCCGGAAAGAAAGGATCGATCACGTGCGTATAGAGGTGATCGCGGTAATGCGCCGGATCGTCGCGCCATTCCTCGAAGAACTGCCCCTCGAAAATGTCCCATCTGCCCTCCAGCCACGCCGCGCGCAGTTTCGGCGGCAGCGCCTCGAGCTGTTTGACGTAATCGGGCTGCATCGCGAGCAGCGCCTTGTTGTCGTAGACCCTGCTCTGTATGAAGGTGTAGTCTCCGGGGTCCTCCCCCTCCTTGAAAACGCGGTCGATGAAAAGTCTCTTGATGTACCCGTGCCCCTGACCGCCGGGATTGCAGGTGTAATACACGCGCTTGGGGAAATCGTTGGCGCCCCTGAGGCAGGCGGTCACGACCTTCATCTGGTATTCCGACAACTGGGTCGCCTCGTCGAGAAATATGACGTCGTACTCCACGCCCTGGAGCCGGTCGAGATCGGCGTCGTTCTCGCAGTACTGGAAATCGATCGTCGAGCCGTTGTAAAACTTTAAGATCTTCTCCCTGTCGTTGTATTTCGCGCATCCCGCCGCCGTCAACTCGCTTCGCAGAAGACGGATATGGTTGTTGATCAGTTCGGGATAGGAACGGCGGATGATGACGATGCGGATGCCGGGATAGCGGAGCGCCATCAGTTTTGCCTTGCATCTGACCGCCCAGGATTTTCCGCCGCCCCGCGCGCCGCCGAAGGCGATGTGCTTGCTTCTTGAGCGCAAAAACAGTTTCTGCTTCTCGCTGGGCTCGCCGAAGATCAGCGTCCCCTTCCGTTCATTCGGCATATTCCTCGAGCGACGGGTCTATGACCGCCTGTACCGCCGCGCCCTCTCCCGATCCGTCCGCCTGCGCCTGCGCCTGCTTGTCGCAGAGCGTGCCGAGCGTCGACACGAGCTTCTTCATATCCTCCATCTTCAGCTTCTCGACCTTATCGATCAGCGCCAGACGCTGTTTTTCGGTGATCTCGCCGCTTCCGAGCGACGTAAAAAAGGCGATCAGCGCGTCGATCTCCTCCTCCATTTCGACCGCGCGCTTCAACTGCCGCGCGATCAGGACGTTCGCCGCGTTGATGTTGTCCCAGGCAAGCGAAACGAATTTCTCCTTCTGCTTCGCCCGCTTCCTTTCGCCGGCTTCCGACCGCCCGGCGCGCGTTTTCTTCTTCGTTTTCGTTCCGGGTCCCTCTTCCGGCATCCCTGTTCCTCCCTTCTTCCGCTTCCGCGTTCCTTCTGCATAAGCATTATACCGGTTTCGTCGGGAAGACGTTACGGCACCTAACTTGCGCAATTCGCGGGCGTCCAGGAGTTTGCCGCGCGGGCGGAACGCCCGGCAAAAAACCGGCAAAAAAGCGCCGTCGGAACGCCCGTCGAAAAACTGCGCCGCCGAAAGCCGATAATTGTAAAAAATTATTGACTTTTCGCGCGCGCGGTGCTATTATTAGATAGTTATTTTTTGTTGAAAAAGCGCGCGCGGTGAAGAAAAAAGCCGTTTGCCGCGCCGGAAAGAAGTGAATTTATGGTCATACAGATCCTGTTTCTGGTCATTTTCTTCGCACTGATGATCTTCATCGGATTTTACTACCGCCGCAAAGCGGCGTCCGTCGAGGGCTTCGTCTTGGGCGGAAGGAGCGCCGGTCCCTGGCTGACGGCGTTCGCCTTCGGCACCTCCTATTTCTCGGCGGTCATCTTCGTCGGCTACGCGGGTCAGTTCGGATGGAATTTCGGACTTGCCTCGACCTGGATCGGTCTGGGCAACGCCTTCATCGGCTCGCTTCTGCCCTGGGTGGTGCTGGGACGGCGCACGCGCATCATGACCAACCACCTCGGCAGCAAGACCATGCCCGAGTTTTTTGAAAAGCGCTATGATTCCAAAGCTCTGAAGCTCATTTCGGCGATCATCGTCTTCGTCTTCCTCATCCCCTATACCGCCTCGCTCTACAACGGGCTTTCCCGTCTTTTCAGCATGGCGTTCCCGGGCGTGGACTACACCGTCTGCATCGTCATCATGTCTCTTCTGACCTGCGTGTACGTACTGGTCGGCGGCTATATGGCGACGGCGATGAACGACTTTATCCAGGGCATCTTCATGGTCGGCGGCATCGTCGCGGTGATCATCGCGGCGCTCGGTCAGAACGGCGGCTTCACCTCGTCCGTCGAGAAACTGGCGACGGCCGAAAGCGGCGGCTGGCAGTACGTTTCCTTCTTCGGACCCGATCCGACGTTCCTGATCTTCGTCGTGCTGCTCACTTCCCTCGGAACCTGGGGACTGCCGCAGATGGTCGGCAAATTCTACGCGATCAAGGACGAGGACTCCATCAAAAAGGGCACGGTCATCTCGACGGTCTTCGCCGTGATCGTGGCGGGCGGCTGCTATTTCCTCGGCGGCTTCTCGCGCCTCTTCGCGACGGTCGATCCGGCGTCCGGCAAGCCGGCGATGGACGGGAGCGTCGTCTCCTACGACCGTCTGGTGCCCGGTATGCTTGAAAATCTCGGACCGGTGCTCATCGGCATCGTGCTGGTGCTGGTGCTCTCGGCGTCGATGTCCACGCTGTCGTCGCTCGTGCTGACCTCCGGCTCGACGGTGACGCTTGACCTCATCATCCCCCTGCGCAGGAAGCAGACGGGCGAGAAGGGCAAAATGCTGATCATGCGCATCCTCATCGTCTTCTTCGTGCTGCTCTCCGCCCTCATCGCCATCTACCAGGTCAACGCCAAGAGCGGCTCCTCCGTGACCTTCATCGCCAACCTCATGGGCGTATCGTGGGGCGCGCTGGCGGGCGCCTTCATCGGTCCCTTCCTCTGGGGGCTTTACTTCAAAAAGACCTCGCGCGCGGCGGTGTACGTATCCTTCGCCGTCGGCGTGGGCATGAGCCTGCTGCAGCTCGTCAAGAGTCTCGTCGGTTTCGACTTCGGCGTAAAATTCCTTGACGGCGTGATGTTCAAGACTTCGCTGCATTCCGGCGTTTTCGCGATGTGCTTCAGCCTCGTGCTGGTGCCGCTCGTCAGTCTCTTCACGAAGAAGCAGAGCGACAGCCGCGTCGAGGAGATCTTCTCCTGCTACAAGCGGACGGTCACCGTCAAGGCGACGGACGTGTTGAAGCTCGAGGACGACGAAGAGAAATAACCGATCCAAAGGAGAACGGATATGCCTATTACCGAATTTCTTGAAAGAAACGCAAAAGAGCGCCCGGACGAAGTATGTCTGGTCGAGATCAACCCCGAAATGAAGGAGACGAGAAAGCTCTCCTACAAGGAATACGACCTCATTCAGCCCACGGCGTCCCCCTATTTCCGCAGGGAGATCACCTGGCGGGTGTTCGACGAGAAAGCCAACCGCTTCGCCAACCTCCTGCTCAAGCGCGGGATCAAAAAGGGCGACAAGGTCGGCGTACTGCTGATGAACTGTCTTGAATGGCTCCCCATCTACTTCGGCATCCTCAAGACCGGCGCGCTCGCCGTCCCCTTCAACTTCCGCTTCACCGCGAGCGAGATCGAATACTGCGCGCGTCTGTCGGAAGTGAACGTTCTGGTCTTCGGACCGGAATTCATCGGACGGCTTGAGGAGATCTACGAATCGGTCGGCAGAAAATGTCACATGATCTACGTCGGCGACGGCGTCGTCCCCTCCTTCGCGGAGGATTACAGGGACATGACCGCCGATATGCCGTCGGTCAGCCCGGATATCCCCCTCACCGACGACGATTACGCCGCGATCTATTTCTCGAGCGGCACGACCGGCTTCCCGAAGGCGATCCTGCACCGCCACCGGGCGCTGGTTCACTCCTGCCGCGTCGAGCAGGCGCATCACGGACAGACCTCGAAGGACGTCTTCCTCTGCATCCCGCCGCTCTACCACACCGGCGCGAAAATGCACTGGTTCGGCTCGCTGATCTCGGGCGGCAAAGCGGTGCTGCTCAAGGGCACCAAGCCGAAATACATCCTCGAAACGGCGTCAAAGGAGCAGTGCACCATCCTCTGGCTGCTCGTCCCGTGGGCGCAGGACATCCTGCTCGCCCTCGATAACGGAGAACTCAAACTCTCCGACTATAAACTTGATCAGCTGCGCCTGATGCACATCGGCGCGCAGCCGGTGCCGCAGAGTCTGGTCAAGCGATGGCTGACCTACTTCCCGCGTCAGCAGTACGACACCAACTACGGTCTTTCCGAATCGATCGGACCGGGCTGCGTCCACCTCGGCGTGGAGAACACCGGAAAGGTCGGCGCGATCGGCGTGCCGGGCTTCGGCTGGCAGACGAAGATCGTCGACGAGAACGGTGTCCCGGTGAAGCGGGGCGACGTGGGCGAGCTCTGCGTCAAGGGCGACGGCGTGATGGTCGAATACTACAACGACCCGAAAGCCACCGCCGAAACGCTGAAGGACGGCTGGCTCTTCACCGGCGATATGGCGATGCAGGATGAAGACGGCTTCATCTACCTCGTCGACCGCAAGAAGGACGTCATCATCTCGGGCGGCGAGAACCTCTACCCCGTACAGATCGAGGACTTCATTTCCTCGCATCCCGACGTCAAGGACGTGGCGGTCATCGGACTGCCCGACCCGCGCCTCGGCGAGATCGCCGCGGCGATCGTGCAGATCAAGGAAGGACACACCTGCACCGAGGCGGATCTGGAGGCGTTCTGCCACCAACTCCCGCGCTACAAGCGCCCCAAGAAATTCATCCTCACCGACGTCCCGCGCAACGCCACCGGCAAGATCGAGAAGCCGAAACTGCGCAGGATGTTCGGCGCCTCGAACCTCGTGGACGCGCAGAATAAGGCATGAAAGGAACGAACGAAATGAAACAACTCCTCATCGGCAACGCCGCGGTCGCGAGAGGTCTCTGGGAAGCGGGCGTGAAAGTGATATCCAGTTATCCCGGCACCCCCTCGACCGAGATCACCGAGTTTGCCGCAAAATATAACGAGATTTACTGCGAGTGGGCGCCCAACGAAAAAGTGGCGACCGAGGTCGCCTTCGGCGCGTCGCTCGCCGGCGCGCGTTCGGCGTGCGCCATGAAGCACGTCGGTCTGAACGTCGCCGCCGACCCGCTCTTCACCCTCTCCTATACCGGCGTGCGCGGCGGGATGGTCATCTGCGTCGCAGACGACCCGGCGATGCACTCCAGTCAGAACGAGCAGGACTCGAGGCACTACGCGCAGGCGGCGAAGGTCCCGATGCTCGAGCCGTCGGATTCCGCGGAGGCGTACGCCTTCGCCAAAGCCGCCCTTGACCTCTCGGAGAAATTTGATACCCCGGTACTGTTGAGGATGTGCACGCGCATCGCGCACTGCCAGGGCATCGTCGACGTGGGAACGCGCGAAGAAACGCCCCTCCTTCCCTATGAGAAACAGCCCGAGAAATACATCATGATGCCGGGCTACGCCAAAAAGCGCCACCCCGTCGTCGAGAACCGCACCGAAGCGCTGACCGTGTTTGCCGAGCAGTGCCCCTTCAACAAGGTCGAGCGCGCGCCCGGCGCCGAAATGGGGATCGTCACCTCCGGCACCTGCTATCAGTACGTCAAGGAGGTCTTCGGCGACAGCGTCTCGGTGTTCAAACTGGGACTGGTCAATCCGATGCCCGTAAAAGCGTTAAAGGATTTCGCTTCCGGTGTCAAAAGACTGATCGTCGTCGAGGAACTCGACCCGGTCATCGAAACGCATCTGCGCAATATCGGCTTGCAGCCCGAAGGAAAGTCGCTCTTCCCGACGGTCGGCGAATTCTCGCAGAAGGATCTCAAAAAGATCCTTCTGAACGTCGAAGAGGAGTCGGTGTCCGCCGACAGCCCCATCCCCGGGCGCCCGCCCGTGATGTGCCCCGGCTGCCCGCACAGAGGTCTGTACTACGTGCTGGCGAAACTGAAACTGACGGTGCTCGGCGATATCGGCTGCTACACGCTCGGCGCGACGCCGCCGCTGAACGCCCTCGACAGCACCCTCTGCATGGGCGCGTCGGTGTCGGGCATCCACGGCTTCAACAAGGCGCGCGGCGGGGAGAGCGAGGCGAAGACCGTCTGCGTCATCGGCGACTCGACCTTCATGCACTCGGGCATGACGGGTCTGTGCAATATCGCGTACAACGCGACGAACAGCACCGTCATCATTCTCGACAACTCGATCACCGGCATGACCGGGCATCAGCAGAACCCGACCACCGGCTATAACATCAAGGGCGACCCCGCGACGAAGATCGATCTGGAAGCCCTCTGTCACGCGCTGGGCATCGGCCGCGTGCGCGTCGTCGATCCCTACGACCTGAAGGAATGCGAGAAGGCGGTGAAAGAGGAACTTTCCGCGCCCGAACCCTCGGTCATCATCTCCCGCCGTCCCTGTATGCTCTTAAAATACGTAAAGGCGAACCCGCCGCTGACCGTGAACGCCGACGCCTGCCGCTCCTGCAGAAGCTGTATGCGCCTCGGCTGTCCGGCGATCTCGATGAAGAACGGCAAAGCCGTTATAGACGCGACCCAGTGCGTCGGCTGCGGCGTCTGCCGTCAGCTCTGCCCGTTCGGCGCGATCACCGACAAGGAGGTCAAGTGAAATGAAAACCGTCAATATCATGATCGTCGGCGTGGGCGGTCAGGGCAGCCTGCTCGCAAGCAAACTGCTCGGAAACGTACTCGTCGGACAGGGCTATGACGTCAAGGTCTCGGAAGTGCACGGCATGAGCCAGCGCGGCGGATCGGTCGTCACCTACGTCCGTTACGGCGACAAGGTCTATTCTCCGCTCGTCGCCGAGGGCGAAGCCGACTATATCGTCTCCTTCGAGACTCTGGAGGCGGCGCGCCACGCGCCGATGCTCAGAAAAGGCGGCAGGATCATCGTCGCCGACCGTCAGATCGACCCGATGCCGGTCATCACCGGCGCCGCCGTCTATCCCCGAAAGATCCTCGACGAACTGAAGGACAAAGGCGTGTTCGTCGACTCCTTCGACGCGCTCTCCCTCGCGCTCGACGCGGGCAGCGTCAAAGCGGTCAATATCGTCCTCATGGGCAGACTTTCCAACTATTTCCCCTTCGGCGAGCAGGTATGGCTCGACGCGCTGAAAAACACCGTCGCGCCGAAATTTCTTGAAATGAATATCAAAGCGTTCAGATCGGGAAGAAATTCACAGTAACGGAGGCATTATGGAACACTATTACCAGCCGGAGATCGAAACGGCGTCAAGAGAAACCCTGACCCGTATTCAGAACGACCGCCTCGTAAAGACAGTCAAGCGCGTCTATGAAAACGTCCCCCTTTACAGACAGCGTATGGACGAAGCGGGGGTACGCCCCGAAGACGTCAAAGGGATCGAAGATTTAAGAAAACTGCCCTTCACCCAGAAACAGGATCTGCGCGACACCTATCCCTACGGAATGTTCGCCGTTCCGATGGACGACGTCGTGCGCCTGCACGCCTCCTCGGGCACGACCGGCAAGCAGATCGTCGTCGGCTACACGCAGAAGGACCTCGATATGTGGGGCGAGTGCGTGGCGCGGATGCTGTCGGCGATCGGCGCCGAAAAGAAGGATAAGCTGCACGTCGCCTACGGCTTCGGGCTCTTTACCGGCGGCTTCGGACTTTACGAGGGCGCGCGCCGTATGGGCTGTACCTCCATTCCCGTCTCCTCGGGCAATACCGCGCGCCAACTCACGATCATGCAGGATTTTGAGTCGGACATCCTCGCCTGCACCCCCTCCTACGCCATGTACCTCGGCGAATCCGCCGAAAAGGCGGGGATCGACACGAAGGCGCTCCCGCTGCGCGCGGGCATCTTCGGCGCCGAGCCCTGGACGGAGGAGATGCGCAAAGGCATCGAAAAATCGCTGAACATCAAGGCGTACGACATCTACGGACTGACCGAGATCATGGGACCGGGCGTCTCCTTTGAGTGCTCCTGCCAGGCGGGCATGCACGTCAACGAGGACCATTTCATCATCGAGATCCTCGATCCCGAAACGCACGAGCCGCTGCCCGACGGACAGAAGGGCGAGATCGTCTTCACCTGCCTTGACAAAGAGGCGTTCCCGCTCATCCGCTTCCGCACGAAGGATATCGGCACGGTCACCCATGAAAAATGCGCCTGCGGCAGGACCTTCGTCCGGATGTCCAAGCCGATGGGCAGGACCGACGATATGCTGATCATCCGCGGCGTCAACGTCTTCCCCTCTCAGATCGAAACGGTGCTTCTGCAGACCGGGCAGTCGCCCAACTATCAGATCATCGTCGACCGCGTGGGCGCCCTCGACACCCTTGAGGTGCAGGTCGAACTCTCGGAGGAACAGTTCTCCGACCGCGTTTCCGACATTTCGCGCGTCGAACGCGATCTGACCGAACGCCTGAAATCGCTTCTGGGCATCGCCGCCAAAGTCACCCTCGTCTCCCCCGGCACCGTTCCGCGTTCCGAGGGCAAGGCAAAACGCGTCGTCGACAAAAGGCGCTTCTGACCGTCCGTAACGAAAGGAGAACACGAAGATGTTTATCAAGCAACTGTCCGTTTTTGTTGAAAACAAACAGGGCGCGCTCTCAAAGATCATTTCCCTGCTCTCTGCGGGCGGGATCAATATGCGCGCCGTCTCGATCGCCGACACCCAGGATTTCGGCGTGCTGCGCGTCATCGTCAACGACGTTGAAAAGGCGACCGCCATTCTCAAGGATCAGAACGTCATCGTCTCGGCAAGCGACGTTATCGCCGTACAGCTGAAGGACGAGCCCGGCGCGCTCGCCGCCGTGCTCGAACTGCTCTCCGCGGGCGGCGTGAACGTCGAATACCTCTACGCATTCGTCACCCCCGCCACCGCCTCGGGCGCCTACCTCGTGCTGCGCGCGCGCAATAACGCCAAAGCCGAAAAGATCCTTCTGGACAACGGCGTACCGATGATCGGAGAAGAAGAGATCCGCGCCATGTGACAGCAGGGCGCCGAATACCGAATGCAGAATGCCGGGAGGGGATCCCTGCGCGGATCGTTTCCGGCATTCTGCATTCTTTTCTTCATTATATATTGACTTGCCGCGCATACTATGGTATAATAAACGGTACGGAAAAAAACGGAGGTGAGGGGTATGGCGCCGAAGGGCGACGGTTTTGAAAACGATCCTTTCTGGAATATCGACACCCTCATGCCGAAGGGCGCAAAGAAACTCCGTTCCCCGGGGAGGGAAAAACACCCCCTGCCTTCCGAAAAACGAACCGCCCCCGCCGGCGCGGAAGCGTCCGGCGTGCCGGACGCCGCGCGCGCAAACCCCGCCGGCATCCCGGGCGGCGAAACGCCGTTTATCCGGGGCTTTGCCGGAACGCCGTCCGGAATACCGGGCGAACAGGGACGGCTGTCGGCGTTCTCCGACACGCCTGAGCGCTCCTACCGGCAGGATTCCGGGGTCATCCGCGAGGTCAGCATCTACGCATGGCCCAACAAATACGCCTTTTTTTCAAATTTCCGGAAGAACGCCGAAATGGTGCTCGGACTGTCCGCGCCCGAAGCGCCCTACGTTCCCTTTTTCTCCTTTATGCCGCAGTATCATCAGCTCAACGCTTCGCAGCTGCGGTACTATCTCTACTGGCGCGCATCCTTCATTTCCGGTCAGCCGCTGAAAGCAGATTTCTGCTACCTGATGCTCTTCATCTGCGAGATCATCAATCTGCCCGACGTGATCGCGCCGCAGAAGGGCGCGGATCTGCTCGCCGAGATCTGGCTGACCTACCGCCGCTCCTATTCCAAACTTGACAAATACCTGTCGGAATGGCTGTGCGACTACTGTCTGATCCACAACGTCCTGCCGCGCGAAAAACTCTTTGCCGCGCTCTGCCCCGTCGGCAGGGCGAGCGGGAGTTTCAAGGAGTTCTATCTGACGAAGGAGGAACAGGCGCACCCCGGACTGTCGCTTTCGACCTACGCCTACAAGACCGGCAAATACCGCAACGATCAGAACGCCGAACTCTTCGACCGGCACATCCCCGCGGCGATGGACGCCTTCTTCGCTCTGCTCCGGCGGCGCGAGGGAGAGGGGAACGGACCCGCGGTCGAACTGCGTCTGACGCGCTCGTCCTATGACGGCGCCGTCTGCATCTACAGCGAAAAGAAGCGTATCGACGTCGTCTACGTGCCGGTGCGCACCGTCGGCACGCCCCCTCTGGTGACCGAAGCGGAGAAACTCTGCGAAAACTATGTGCGGGCGGCTCTCGGCATCCGCGCGCGCTTTCCGACGGCGCTTCCGGATCCCGGGATGCGCGAGGCGATCGAGGGCTATTTCGCCGTCAATCTTCCCTCCTCCATGACGCGCAAAGCCAACGAGGAATACCGTTATGACGACCGCTACGAGCCGATCAGCCACGGATTTTCCGCCGAGGAAGCCGAGAAGATCGAACGCGATTCGCGGGGCGTCGCCATACGCCTCGGCGCGGTCTATGAGGCGGATCCCCTCTTTGAGAACGCCGGAACGGAAGAACGGGCGTCGGGAGAAGCCCGCGCACCGGCGGCGGGCGGCGGTCCAAACGGTCAAAGCGTCGGTCAAATCGATCAAAGCGACAGTCAAAGCGGGCAAAACGACGGCGGTCAAAAGGACGGTCAGAAGGCGGAGCCGCCCGCGCCGCAGGACTATCAAAAAGAATATAAGGAAGCGCTTTCGGCGCTGAAGACCGGCGGGAGCGCGGCGTTTGCCGCCTATGCGGAAGGGCTCGGACTGCTGCCGCATACCCTGGCGGACGAGATCAACGAGGAGGCGCTCGCGCGCATCGGCGACATCGTACTGGTGGGCGACGACAGCGGGATCGAACTGCTCCCCGATTATTTGCAGGAGGTCGACGAATGGATCAACAACTGAATATCCCGCGCCGTATCCTCACGGGGCTGATCTCCTCGCTCTCCGCGGGCGTGGTGCCGCGCGTCGGCGCGCCCTATATCGCCATCGGCAGGAACAGGGAGATCGAGGCGCTCGCGGGCGACCTTGACGAGATCGCCGACGGCGGGAGCAAGACGCGTTTCCTTATCGGCAAGTACGGCAGCGGAAAATCCTTCCTCATCCAGTTGGTGCGCGGCTACGCGCTCGACCGCGGATTCGTCTGCGCCGACTGCGATCTCTCGCCCGAAAGAAAGCTCTGCGGCGCTTCGGGCACGGGCGCCGCGACCTACCGGGAGTTGATGAAGAATCTCTCGACCAAGACCTCGCCCGACGGCGGGGGGCTGGAAACGCTGGTCGCGCGCTGGCTCGACCGGTGCCGCGCCGAGATCGCCGGGCAGGGACTTGCGCCCGACAGCGCGGAATTCGACGCCGCGCTGACTTCAAGAGTCTACGGCATCGCCTCGCTCATGGAGGGGCAGGTCGGCGGCTTCGATTTCTCAAGAGTGCTCTTCACCTACTATAAGGCGTCCAAAGAGGAGGACCTCTTCAAAAGGAGCGCGTGCCTGCGCTGGCTGCGCGGCGAATACACGACCAAGACCGAGGCGCGCCGGGATTTGGGCGTCGGCTCGGTGATCGGCGACGACAACTGGTTCGACTATATCAAGCTTTTCGCCCTCTTCGTCCGGCAGGTCGGTTTCAAGGGGCTCGTCTGCTTCTTTGACGAATGCGTCAACCTCTATAAGACCGTGAACAGGATCAGCAGGGAGAACAACTACGAAAAACTGCTGTCGATGTACAACGACAGTCTTCAGGGGCGCGCCCCCTGTTTAGGACTGGTCTTCGGCGGCACGCCGGCGTTCTTAGAGGACACGCGCAGAGGACTGTACAGTTACGAAGCGCTCAAGAGCCGTCTGTACGACGGACGGATCGCCTCGGCGGGCGGGCTGACGAACCTGATGGGACCGATCATCCGCCTCAAACGGATGTCAGATAACGAACTGCTCGCCCTCTGCGGCAGGATCGCCATTCTGCACGAGAAGCTCCACGGCGTGCCGAGCCGCCTCACCCCGGGGGAAACGGCGCAGTTCTTAAAGATCTGCCTCGACCGGCCGGGCGCCGAAAACCTCATCACCCCGCGCGAGATCATCCGGGAGTACATCACGGTACTGGACGTGATGCTGCAGAACCCGCAGGCGACCTTCGCGCAGGTATCGGGCAATATCAGCCCCACCCCCGACGTAGAGAAAGCAAACGCCGAAAACGGTCCGATCATCTCGGATTTCGACGTATAATTCCTGAAATACAGTATTTTTGAAAGGATCAACGACCATGAAATGGATGGGAGTCAACGAATTACGCGAGAGCTATCTCTCCTTCTTTGAGAGCAAGGGACACTTGAGACACAAGAGCTTCCCCCTCGTCCCGCAGGGCGACAAATCGCTTCTGCTCATCAACGCCGGTATGGCGCCGCTCAAAAAATACTTCACGGGCGAACTCGAACCGCCCCGCCGCCGTATGACGACCTGTCAGAAGTGCATCCGCACGCCCGACATCGACCGCGTGGGCATCACCGCGCGCCACGGCACCTTCTTTGAGATGCTCGGCAACTTCTCGTTCGGCGATTATTTCAAGACCGAGGCGCTGACCTGGGCGTGGGAATACTGCACGAAGGTGCTGGAATTGCCGGTGGACAAGCTCTGGGCGACGATCTACGAGCAGGACGACGAAGCGTACGAGATCTGGACGAAAACGATCGGCGTGGATCCCGCGCATATCGTGCGCCTGGGCAAGGAGGACAACTTCTGGGAGCACGGCTCCGGTCCCTGCGGACCCTGCTCCGAGATCTATTTCGACCGCGGACCGGCGTTCGGCTGCGGCAAGCCCGACTGTAAGCCGGGCTGCGACTGCGACCGGTACATGGAATTCTGGAACTGCGTCTTCACGCAGTTCGACAACGACGGGCACGGCAACTACTCCCGCCTTGCCAAGCCGAACATCGACACCGGCATGGGACTGGAGCGTCTGGCGTGCATCATGCAGGGCGTCAACAACCTCTTTGAGGTCGACACCGTGCGCAACATCATGGCGGCGGTCAGCGAAAAGGCGAAGGTCCGCTACGGCGACGGCGAAAAGAGCGACGTCTCGCTGCGCGTCATCACCGACCATATCCGTTCCACCGTCTTCCTGATCTGCGACGGCGTGGTGCCCTCCAACGAGGGGCGCGGCTACGTTCTGAGAAGACTGATGCGCCGCGCCGCGCGCCACGGCAGGATGCTCGGCGTCAAGGGCACCTTCCTGCAGGACCTCGTCGACGTGGTCGCCCGCGAGAACCGCACCGAATATCCCGAGCTGACCGAAAAGGCCGACTATATCAAGAAGATCGTCAAGATCGAAGAGGACCGTTTCGCCGCCACGATCGACGCGGGCCTTTCGATCCTCCGCGCGATGATCGAAAAGGAAAAGGCGGCGGGCGGAAAGACCGTTGACGATGCGGACGTCTTCAAGCTCTACGACACCTACGGCTTCCCCGTCGACCTCACGCGCGAGATCGCGGCGGAAGAGGGCATGACGATCGACGAACAGGGCTTCTCGGCGCTCATGAACGAGCAGAAGCAGCGTGCGAGAGCCGCCAGAACGGCGGTGTCGGGCTGGTCCGACGCGTCGAAATCCCTGCTCTCCGGCTTTGACAAGACGGTCTTCACGGGCTATACCGAAAACGAGAGCACGGCGAAGATCCTCGGCGTTATTGACGACGGGATGCTTCTGGACGAGATCACCGAGGGCGAATTCACACTCATCACCGACCGGACGCCCTTCTACGGCGAGGGCGGCGGTCAGGTCGGCGACTCGGGCGAAGGAACGTCGGAAAACGGCTGTTCTTTCAGGATCGTCGACACCAAGAAGACCGACGGCGTTTACTACCACCTCTGCGAAATGGACAGCGGACTGCTGAACGTCGGCGACGCCGTGACGCTGAAGGTCGACGCCGACCGGCGCGACGCGATCCGCCGCAACCACTCCGCCTGCCACCTGCTCCAGGCGGCGCTGAGAAAGGTGCTCGGCGTACACGTCGAGCAGGCGGGCTCCTACGTCGACGAACGCCGCGTACGCTTCGACTTCTCGCATTACGCGGCGCTGACGAGCGAAGAACTCGCGAAAGTCGAGCAGCTCGTAAACGAACACATTCTCGACGGCGAATGCGTTTCGACCGTCGAAACCGATATCGAAACGGCGAGAAAAGAGGGCGCCATGGCGCTCTTCGGCGAGAAGTACGGCAAAGTCGTGCGCATGGTGAAGATGGGCGATTTCTCCACCGAACTCTGCGGCGGCACCCACGTCTCCAATACCGGAAGGATCGGACTCTTCAAGATCATCGCCGAGAGTTCGGTCGCGGCGGGCGTGCGCCGCATCGAGGGCACGACCGGCTACGGCGTGCTGCAGATGATCGGCGAGCGGGACGCTCTGATCGCCGAAACCGCGCGCGAACTCAAGGCGCCCAATCCGCACGACATCGCAAAGAAGGCGTCCCAGGTCGAAAACGAACTGAAAGCCGAAAAAGCAAGAACAGAGGCGCTGGAAGCGAAGATCGCCGGCGAAAAACTCGCCGCGCTCAAGGATAAAAAAGAGCGCGTCGGCGCAGTCTCGCTGCTCGCGGCAAAGGTCGAGGGCATGGCGCCCGACGCCGCGAGGAACTTCTGCGACGACGTGCGCGCGGAAGATCCCGACTGCGTCGTCCTGCTCGGCGTCGTCAACGACGGCAGACTGAATCTTGTCTGCGCGGTCGGCAAAAACGCGCAGGCGGCGGGCTGCAACGCCGGCAATCTCGTGCGCACCGCGGCGGGGATCTGCGGCGGCGGAGGCGGCGGCCGTCCCGATTTCGCCATGGCGGGCGGCAAGCTTCCCGAGAAGCTGCCCGAGGCGTTCAACGCCGTTAAGGAACAGATTAACAAATAAAACGCCGGTCATACAAAAAAGGGGTTGTTTCATTCTGCGCGTTCGCGTCAATGAAACAACCCCTTTCGGGTCTTTTCCTATTTCTGCTTTTTCTTTACGGCTTTGCCCCCGTAAAGGTTTGTCCCGTCAAGGTGCACGACCGGCTTCTTCTCCTCTTTTCCGAAGAGGGCGCGGATGACCGAAGGCGCGCCGGGCGCAGACTTCGCGTCCTTTGTTTTCGCGTCCTCCGCAAGAACGTCAGCGCGCCCGGACAGGGACTGCGCCGCGCGGGCGCCGGCGCTCTTCCCGCCGCCGGTTCCCGCTGTCCGGAAGGACTTTTTCGCCGTCGGCTCCGCCGACGTTTCGCTTTCGACGGCGGACTTGCCCGCGCGGCGCTTTGCGGACGCGGGCGAAACACGGGCGCGTTTCTCTTTATCCTCTATGAACAGCGTCCCCCGGTCCCCCGACGGATCCTTCAGCATCTGTCCGTCCTTCTCTTTTCCGTCGGAGAGCGTCGGCTGTTCCTTCGCGTCCTCCGCCTGCACCTCCCTGCGGCAGGCAAGGAATTTGCGCAGCGCCCCGCGCAGGGATCTGCGCCCCTCGGGCGGCATCTTCCGGTAGGACGTGAAGAACCACGTCGGGTCCTCCGTCAGATCGGTCAGGGTCTTCGCGTCCGCGCCGGTCAGAAAATCGTAGAAGTATTCGACGAAATCCGCCTTCTCGCTGTCACTCAGCGACGCCAGCCATCTGCGCGTCGTCTCGCGCAGCAGGACCGCGTCGTGCGCGATCGCGGGCGCTTCGTCCAGCGCGCCGCCCCGCACAAGCCACGAAAAGGTATCGTGCTGAAAAGCGCCCTTGGCGCTGCTCTTCACGACCCTGAACGCGGTGTCCTTGTCGAGCATCAGCCCGACGATCGTCTTTTCGGGCACGATCGAAACGATCTTATGCCGGATCGCTCTGTACCCCTCCTCCTCGAGAAACGACGGCGCGAAGCCCGGTCCGTCGTTGTCGTAGACGCGAAGGATCCGGCTCTGTTCCTCCCGCGCGCATTTCGCCGCCGAAAAGACGGCGAGGTTCCCGCCCTTGCTGTGACCGCCGATCATCACGCGGTCGTACCGCGGAAAGAGCGCGAGGATCTCGCGCACGTAGTCCGCCGCTTCCGCCTGCGAAGGCACCACCTCGCGCAGCGCCATGTCGAGGTCTTCCTTCCAGCTGATCAGGGTATCGTCTGTCCCGGCAAAGGAGATATACATCGTCCGGTCGTCCAGAAGGATCGTCTCCGCCGTCCACTGCACCTTGCTTCTGCCGCCGTCCTGCTCCTTGATCGTATAGCGGTAGCACGCAAGACGAAGATCCGCGAAGCGCCGCGCTTTTCCGATCCTTCTGAACATCTCGAAATAATCGTCGGGGATCACCGCGCCCAGATGCAATTCCTCGCCGCTGTGCAGTTCAAAGAACCGGTCGACCGCCTCGGGGAGCGGCACGGTGAAGCCGCCCTCTTCCCCGACGACGCCGGTCAGATCGATATAGGACAACTGCGTCAGAAGCAGATTGTCAACGTCGTTGAAGGGATCGGCGTCAAACGTCAGATCCCCCCGCATATCCAGATAATTGAGAACGTTATACTGTGTGATCCGTTCCTTGTTTTCCATGGTCCGTCCTTCCCGAAGTCTTTTATAAAACGCTGTACGCCGACGCGGCGAAATATCCTTCTTTTCTCAGGGCGTCCACGGCGGCTTTCGCGCCCGCGGCGTCGCCGAATACGCCGAATACCGACGCGCCGCTCCCGCTCATCAGCGCGCCCGCGGCGCCCTCTTCAAGGATCCGTTCCCTGAGCGCTCCCACCTCCGGCAAACGCTCACAGACAACGCTCTCGAAGGCGTTATACAGTTCCCGCGGGACGGCGGACACGTCGCCCGCTTCAAGCGCCCGGCAGAGCGCGTCGGCGCTCCGAATGCCGGTATAGGCGCGCTCGTCGAGCGCGCGGTACGCCGCCGGCGTCTGCGAGCCGCGGCTTCCGATCGCAAGGGCGAAGTACATCCTCTTCTTCAGCGCGACCTTCCGCAGCTCCTCTCCGATCCCGCCCGCGCGCATACATCCGCCGCAAACGAGAAAGGGCACGTCGGCGCCGATCTTTGCGCCGATCGCGCAGAGCTCCTTCTCCGACAGACGCGTTCCGGCAAGACGGTTCAGCGCCCGCAGGACCGCCGCGCCGTCCGCAGAGCCGCCGCCCATGCCCGCCGCGACCGGGATATGCTTCTCCAGCGCGATCCGCACGCCGCCGCGTCTGCCCGTATACCTCATGAACTCGTCGGCGCAGCGGACGGCGACGTTTCCGCCGTCGGTCGGGATATACTTCTTGTCGCAGGAGAGCGTCACGCCCTCCCCGCCGTCGTCATATTCGAGGGCGAGCGTATCGCAGAGCGACACGGTCTGCATGACGGTATCGAGAGTGTGATAGCCGTCCGCGCGTTTCCCGGTCACTTCCAGAAACAGATTGATCTTGGCGTACGCCTTTTCGATCGCGGTCCTTTTCATCGTACTTCCTTTACGGTCCTTCCTATTCCGCCGCCCGCGGCGGCGGGAAACTCTCTTCACGTACAGTATACCATATCTTCATGAAAATTTCAATACGCCGCTCTTGACGAATGCAAAAAATCGTTGTATAATAAAAAGACGTTAGGGAGCGCGGCGGAAAAAGCGCCGCACGCTCTTTGTCAGTTCAAAACGAAAGGAGGTCCGGACCGCATGACGCTGATCACCCGCTTTTTCGAAATCATTTCGCCGATCCTGTACGGCATCGCGCTCGCCTATTTCTTCGCGCCGATGCAGAATTTCTTTGAATACAAGATCTTCACGCCGCTGTTTTCAAAGAGCAGGAAGAAATGGATCCCGCAGTTCAACCGCGTTATGGCGCTCATCCTGACGCTCGTACTGATCGTCCTGCTGATCGCCGCCGCGTTCAATATCATCATCCCGAGCGTCGTCGACAGCGCCGCAAAACTTGCGGACAATCTCGGCTCCTACCTTTCGAATTTCGACGAGAACGTCGAAAACTACGTCAACCGGCATTTCGCCGAGAACGGCTTCTTCTATAAGATCTATACCCACGTGAAAACGGCGCTCGGCGTGGACGCCGACCACTCGCTGTTCAGCAAATTGGTCGAATACGGCACCAAATGGATCCTCGGACTCTTCTCGGAAGAGAACATCCAGCGCATCTTCTCGCTCGGCTCGTCGGTGTTCTACGTGCTCTTCAATATCTTTCTGGCGGTCGTGTTCATGATCTATCTGCTCTGGTCCAAGGAGCGGCAGGCGGCGAGAGTGCGCAAGATCTTCAACGCGCTCTTCAAAAAGGAGCGCGTCGACCGCATCTACCGCGCCGCGTATATGACCGACGAGCGCGTGGGACAGTTCATGCGCACAAGGATCATCGAATCGATCCTGGTGGGCATCGTTTCCTTCTTCGTCTATCTGATCATGGGTCTGCCCTACGCGCCGCTGATGGCGCTGATCTCGGGCGTGACCAATATCATCCCCTACTTCGGACCCTTTATCGGCGCGATCCCCGACGGTCTGTTCGTTCTGATGGCGGCGCCCGATAAACTCTTCGGCTTCATCGTCGCCGTGCTGATCATTCAGCAGATCGACGGCAACGTCCTGGCGCCGATCATGCAGTCCACCACGATGAAGATCGACGCCTTCTGGGTGCTCGCCGGACTGACCGTCATGGGCGGCGTCTTCGGACTGCCCGGAATGCTCATCGGCGTACCGGTCTTCGCCGTGATCTACGTCCTGGTGCGCGAGAAGGTCGAAACGCGCTTAAAGAAGAAAGGACTTCCCACCGATACCGGCGCCTACGAGGTGCGGCATCAGGAGCGCAAGATACAGCGGCAGAAGCCGCCGATCGTCAGACATTACGAACATATCAAAGCGAAGTTCCGCAAAAAGAACAAGCCGTCCGACGGCGCGCCGCCCGCGGAGGGAGGCGAAGCGCCGGACGGAGGCGTAACACCGGACGGAGTCAAAGCGCCGGACGGGAGCAAAGCGCCGGACGGGAGCAAAGCGCCGGACGGAGTCAAAGAGCCGGACGGGAGCGAAACGCCGGACGGGAGCGAAACGCCGGACGGGAGCGCCGCGGCGGAGAACGCGGCGGAAGCGAATACCGCCGTGCACGACGAGGATTTTCTCGACCGCGCAAAAGCGTTCTTTGCAAAATTCAAAAAGAAATAAGCCGGGCTGCCGGCAAAGAAAACAGGGGCTGTTTCATTTGCCTGCAAATGAGCAGCCCCCGCAAAACGGATGGTCGGGATCCCGTCCGTTTTGCGCGACTTTT
>JAFTCT010000117.1 GCA_017454525.1 Clostridia bacterium | reverse complement strand
GTTTTGTCGGCTTCGCCGACGCCATAGCCCAACGGTAGTGTTTTGCCTCATCCGGCGGCAAGCGCCACCTTCTCCCATCGGAGAAGGCTCCTTAGCCACCCTTTCCGAAAGGGTGGCGCCTAAAGGGCGCGCTCCGCGCGTAATTGTTCCGGTGAAGCGGTGACGCGCCGTTCGTTTTGTCGGCTTCGCCGACGCCATAGCCCAACGGTAGTGTTTTGCCTCATCCGGCGACAAGCGCCACCTTCCCCCATCGGGGAAGGCTCACATTCATCCGTCGGCAAGCGCCAACTTTCCTCGGATACCCCCAAACGCCGCCTTTTGCTTCGCGCTCCGCGCGCGGTAAACCGCATTTCAATTCAAAACGCGAAAAAAAAGACGGACGCCGCTTTCGGGCGGCAAATCCGTCTATTTTCATACCCTTTTCACAGTAGGAAAGCTTTTGCGGGGGTACGGGGGCAAGGGGTTCCCCGGAAGCCGCTTCGCGGGTTTCGGGGGTTCCCGGGGCGGCTTTTCTCGAAAAGCGCCCCCGGGTCGGACTTTGTATCCCGAAAAGCGCCCCCGGTCGTACTCCGTTTCCTTAAAAAGCGCTCCGGGTCGTACTCCGTCCCCCCGGTCGTACTTTCCGTTTCCGGGGTCGTACCCCGTACCCCTCAAGCGTCGCCTGCGCTAACCGGCGGCGTTCATTGTTTCCGTGAGGGTGAAATGCATTTTCGCGGGGTAGCCGAGTTTCGGTTCGAAGGTGAAATCGACGGTATAGTTGAGAAACGCGCCGGTTGCCGCGTCGATCTCGGAGGTGACGGAGACGGCGGACAGCACGCCGTCGGTTTCCCTGCCGAGCAGGGCTTTGGAGACGAGGGAGATGAGGGGCGACTGTCCCTCAAGCTGATCTTTTCCGCGGAAGGAGAGGTCGACGCGCAGGACGCCGTCCGTTTCCGCGGCGAAAAAGGAGCGCGGCATTTTTCCGCCGAAGGCGGCGGCGCCGATGCGCATGACGAAGTCCTCTTCGCGCCTGACGGACCGTTCTTCCGTTTCTCCCGCGTACAGATAGGAAGCGGCGCCCTCGCGCAGCGTATAGGTAAAGAAGGGCTCGAGTTCGGCTGACCGGACGTCGGCCGCTGAAGGGACGTTCATGCCGTACCGGGCGGAAGCGCTGCCGTTTCCTTTTGCACCGCGGTCGTAGGTTCCCTCGAGCAGGAGGCAGAACGTGCGTTTGAAGGACTTACCGTCATGTTCCTCGGTTTCCTCGCAGAAAACGACGGTATTTGAGGAATAGGGCTGTTTCCGGCAGATCTCCCACGCGGTATTGAAATAGGCGACGGCGTTTTCCGACACGTTCTCCGCCGTACGGTCGGCGCAGGACGAAAGAGCGCCCGAAAGAGCGAAAACCGTCAGAATGAGAGAGAGGATACGGATCGGTCGGTGAAACATAGCGGTCCTTTCCGCGCAGCCGCGCCGGGCGCTGACGTACCGGGCGCCGGACTGCGCCGGCAGATGATCAATTGCCTTCTCCGGCGTCGGGGTCGGGATGGGCGAGGAAGGAAACGGCGCGCTCGACGGCGTCCTTTGAATTGCCCCAGGGCTCCTCGTCGTAGCGGTAGTCGAATTTCTTGCAGAACCAGGAAACGTCTGAAGAGAGCTCCTCCAGATAGGAGAGCACCGGCGCGGACGCCTGCTTATAGAAGAGCGAGAGGTCCTTTTTTGACAGTTCCTTTTTTGCCGTCTGCGTCCAGGCGCGCAGATGGGAGAGGCAGATTTGGCTCTGACCGTCAAGTTTCTTACGGAAGGCGGCGTCGGTCTTCCAGAGCCGGACGGCGTTGTCGAGCACGCGCGCGAAGGTATAGTCGATGCGCGCGCAGAGGTAGCAGGTCTTTTCGAGCGCCGCGATGCGCGCGCAGGCGGTGGAGCCCGCGCCCTTCAAGAGATCTGCGGCGCCGCCCTTCAGGTCGCTTTTCAGTTCGTTTAAGTGACTTTCGAGCATCAGCGCCAGCCCCAGACGGTTTTTCTTGCCCATGAGCAGATCGAAGTGACGGCGGCAGAAGCCGCTTTTATTGGTCTTGATGCGCACGTCGGGCTCCATCATCGAGCCGCCCAGGATCAGATCAAGTTCGTCGTTCTCGAACTTGTCATACAGACGGCAGAACGGACAGCCCTTCTTTTCTTCGATCGAGCGGTCGAACGCTTCGTTGATCGGAATGGTATAGATGGTTTCGGACATAAGGACCTCAAAACGGAGTGAAATTTCATACCGTAAAGACGGCAAAAAGGCGGACGGGGACGCGGCGGCGTATTACTCGTCCTCCCGCTTCGGCGGGAGGGCGGCAGCCGCGGCGGGCGCCGGCTTGTTGATGTTGTATTCGACCCCGTTATAGCCGTACTGGCCGGTGGAGAAGAAGTACTGACCGTGATGCTCGGCGGGGTCGATGCCCAGCAGTTCCGAAACGGTCACGAGCTTATAGCCCTGCTCCTTGAGGATCGGGTAGAGTTTGGCGAACGCCATACGCGAGACGTTGAAGACGTCGTGCATCAGGACGATCGAGCCGGGCTTCACTTCCTTCAGCACGCGCTCGACGATCTCGTCCGCCGCCTGCTCTCTGAGATATTCGGTCGACGCGGAGCGGCCGGTGAAACTTCCGCCGTACTTTTCGGCGTAAACGTCAAAGGTGTACCAGTCCAGCGAATCGACGTCCCAGAGCGCAAGTGTGTAGCCGTAGTTCTTTCTCGGATTGAAGCCGCCGCCCTGCGGACGGTAGAGCTGCGGTTTTTTGCCGAAGAGCGCCTGATATTTCGCGTCGAGATTCAGCACTTCCCTGACGAAGTTCTCATAGGTGCTGTCCTTCTTTTCGGATTTGAAATAGACGTTTTTCTCGTGATAATAGGCGTGCAGACCGACCTCGCACCCCATTTCCAGCGCGCGGCGGGTGTATTCCGCATAGCCGGGCACCTCGTCGATCATATATCCGGTGATGAAGAAGGTGACCTTGTCGTCGCCCTCAAGGGTGTCGAGGATATAGGGCGTCCACCAGTCGGGACCGTCGTCAAAGGTGATCGCGACGATCTTTTCCTCCGGCGTGAAAGGACGGTATTCCACGGGCGTTTCGACGGGGAGATCGTCCCAGCTCCCGCCGTGCGGCGTGGGCGTAGGCGTAGGCGTAGGCGTGGGCGTAGGGGTCGGCGTAGGCGTGGGC
>JAFTCT010000116.1 GCA_017454525.1 Clostridia bacterium | reverse complement strand
GGTCGGATAGTCGACGTGTCCGGCGATCAGCGCGTCATAGCCGGCGATCGGGTACATCGGGTCGCTCTCCTTCAGGCGCGCCGGTTTGAAGACCCTTTTGCTGACGGGCGAGAATTCGCCCGCCATTTCGTTATAATCCTCGCTCGCGTCGGCGTAGTCGACGAGGTTTTTCACGACTTCGGCGCCGGACCATACGGCGACGCCGAGCAGCGCCGCGGCGATAAGGATCCAGGAAAGAAGCGACAGAAGGTCTGTAAAGGAGCGTCTTTTCTTTGGGGGAAGAGGCGCGAGATCGGACGCCTTCAGTTCGTCAAGCGAGCGCTCGAAGGTCGATCTTTGCGGTTTTTCGGGCATGATGCTCTCCTTTCGGGTATGCGGAAGTTCATTTCAGACCGTATTCCTTTGCGATCTTTTCAAAGACCGGCAGAGCCCCGCGGATGGTCTTTTCGGAAACGCAGTAGGAGACGCGCAGCCATCCCGGCATGCCGAATCCTGCGGCGGGGACGATCAGCAGATCCCTTTTGCGGCAGGTCTCGCCGAAGGCGGCGTCGTCGCCGTCCGGCGCTTTGAGGAAGAGATAGAAGGCGCCCCGCGGACGGACGCAGGTGTAGCCGTAGGAAACGAGCGAAGAATAGAGCAGATCCCTGTTCTTCCGGTACGCCGAAACGTCGGCGGTCTGTCCCAACAGCGCGGGGATCATCTTCTGGAAGAGGACCGGCGCGCAGACGAAGCCGAGCGCTCTGCCCGCGCCGCAGATCGCGGCGAAGACTCTGTCCCTGTCCTCCGCTTCATGGCAGAGGGCGATATAGCCGATGCGCTCGCCGGGGAGCGAAAGCGACTTGCTGAAGGAATAGCACACGAGGGTGTCGGCGTAGCAGCGCATGGGATAGGGCACCGTCACGCCGTCGTACACCAGTTCCCTGTAGGGCTCGTCCGCGATGAGCCAGACCGGCGCGCCCGACAGGCGGGACTGCTTCTTCATCATGCCGGCGATGGCGTTCAGCGTTTCCTCTGAAAGCACCGCGCCCGAGGGGTTGTTGGGGGAATTGACGATGACGGCGCGGGTCTTCTCCGAGAGCGTGCGGGCGAAGGCGTCAAGATCGGGCGCGAAATCCTCGCCCTGCGCGGGGACGACCTTCACAACGCCGCCCGCCTTCTCGATGAACACGCGGTATTCGGGGAAGAAGGGGGCGAAGACGATGACCTCGTCGCCCTCGTTCAACAGGGCGTGGAGGGAGATCGTCAGCGACGCGGCGGCGCCGCAGGTCATGTAGATGTCGTCCGGCGTTTCATTGACGCCGAAGGTCTTACGAATATAGTCGGCGACGGCTCTGCGCACCGCGGGATCTCCCGCGGCGGAGGAGTAGCCGTGAAGGGCGGTGGGCGGCGTTTCTTCGATCAGGCGCACCAGCTCCTTTCCCACCGCTTCGGGCGCGGGGATCGAGGGATTTCCGATCGAAAAATCGAATACGTTGTCCTCTCCGACGATCTTTTTGCGTTCCATTCCGTATTCAAAGAGGTCGCGGATCACCGAGCGGTGTTCCCCCAAAGCGATCATTTTACTGTTCGGCATATTCAGCACCTTCTTTCGTTCCGGTTTCATTTTGCGCTTCGGACGGTTCCGTCAAAGAAACGTCTTCCGCGGTCTTTTTCGGTTCTTCCGCCGGCTCCGGATTTTCCTCCGGCTCGGGATCTTTTTCGGGGGCTTCCGGCACGTCCGGCGTATCCGACGCCGGACGACCGCCGTCCTGCGCGCCGGCGGGCGGTTGTTTGTCCGGAACAAAACGGTCGGGAACGTCCGATCTTCTTGCGCCGTACAGCAGGGTCGGCAGTACCGAGATCAGGGCGTATATACCGACGACGAACTTCATGAGCGTATAGAAACTGCCCACGCCGACCGAGAAGCCCGGCGCCTTCATGAAGGAGAGAATGAGCGTCGGCAGACTGTCCGTTACCGTGACGAAGAAGGCGAGCATACCGGTCGCGACGAACGCCGCGGGGATCGCCCGGTTGTCGAGCGTGAGGCGGATCTGCGAAAGCGTGAAGAAGATGACGGCGCAGTAGGCGCAGATCGCAAATACGCGCGCGGGGGAGCGTAAGAAGTCGCTCATATAGTTGTGGACGACCAGCAGTTCCGCCGCGCAGAAGAAGACGAGGCAGAGCCCGCAGATCACCGAGATCGCGTGCAGCGCGCGCGTTTTCCTGTCGGTGAACGCCTTGATGAAGAAATAGACGGCGGCGGGCGCGGCGCAGAAGAGGGCGACGGTCTGCATCGTCGAAGCATTCTGAAGGGACGCGGCTTTGTCATTGAAGGCGTAGGGCGTGCCGTCGGTCTTGAGGACGAACTGCATGACGATCGCCGCGATGAGCGTCAGACCCGCGGAGGAGCAGAGGAAGATCATTACGGGTCCGGTCTTCTCTCTCTTGACGACGTCGTGCTTCCGGTAGGCGACGAGCGCCGAGAGTATGACCGCGGCGGAGAAAAAGAGGAAGGCGACGAACGCCGTCGTCGGGGCGCCCTGCTTGAAGAGCAGCGCCTGATGAACGCCGTCGACGTTCGTGATATCACTGTAGTTCTTCAGCAGAAAGAAGTTCGCCGCCGCCGCGCAGAGCGTCGCGGAAAGGCAGAACACGAGATAAAAGATCCCTTTTTTGGTTTTGGTTCGATCTTGCATGGGCAAACCGTCCTTTCATATCAGCCGTTTTCCTGATTTCCCGCGAATTCCAGCAGCCGTTCGTAAACGGCGTCGGGGTCGAGGCGGTCGACGGCGTAAGCTTTTCTTAACAGGGAGGGGGGCAGGAGTTCGTCGTATTTGTCGGCGCAGGGCGTTTCAGACGGGGATACCAGTTCGTAGCGGTCGATCCCGCCGTCGCGCTCGATGAGCTTCAACAGTTTTCTCACCAGTTCGTCCTCACCCGTTCCCTGCATTTTGAAGGAGATCTGATAGCACCCCTCATACTCGACGTTCGAGATGCCCAGGGGCGCCGCGTAACGGGCAAGAAGCCGCCGGAGCGTGCGGAAGGGTCTGGTGCCGAGCCACGGGAAGAAGCAGTAGGAAAATCCGCCGAGGTGCAGTACCGGGCGCGTCGCAAGACCCGTGTTGCGCGCGATGGCGCGGGCGGCGGCGAGGCGTTCTCTCGCCTGCGGCTTGAGGTAGGGATAATCGGTATCCTCCGTCAGCACCTGCCGCATTCTTAAGAGGATCTTCGTGTGGATCTCTCCGTAGTCGCCCGGCCAGGAAATCTCCATGCGCCCCTTGACGGGATGCACGTAGATGAGCCGCCGCCGGACGTCGGTCTCCTCGACCTCCCAGACGTGTCCCGCCAGCGCGAAGCGCTCGCCGGGGGGCGGGGAGGAGGAGATCGTGCCGATCTCGTCCGAGCCCCAGCGGACGGTGAAGTCCTCGCTGTCCTTGAAGGAGGCGTAGAATTTGAAGGAGGAAGTCAGTTTCTCGCCCTCCAGACCGACGATCAGTCCGCCCTCCTCGGTGCGCTCGATATAGTCGTTCTCGAGCATGAAGCGCAGAAGCGTCTTGTAGTCTTCCTTTTCGATCGCCGTGAAGGGCGGCAGGGTCAGCACTCTTCCCGCGAGCTGTCCGGGCGTCAGTTCGCCCGAGGCGCAGAGCACCGACAGCGTTTCCTGAAAGAGCAGACTCATCGGCATGGGCTTCGTCTGCGGACCCTCTATGAATTTTTCCTCCAGATAGAGCTGGATGACGGCGATCGCCTGCAAAAGCCGCCAGGGCATGATCTGCGGCAGGGGCGCGCCGGGCAGCGGCTCCTCCTCGCGCAGGATCATCATCATTTCAGGCGGCGCGCCGCGCCTGCCCGAGCGTCCCATGCGCTGTAAAAACGCCGAAACGCTGTTGGGGGCGTCCATCTGGATCACCCGCTCCAGTCTGCCGATGTCGACGCCCAGTTCGAGCGTGACGGTGGCGCAGGCGGTATATTTTTCGTCCTCGACGTTCTTTAAGCGCATTTCGGTCTCTTCGCGCAGCGCCGCCGAGAGGTTGCCGTGGTGAATGAGGAAGCGGTCGGGCTCGTTCTTGCTCTCCGCCAGCTGCCGCAGCGCCGCCGTGATCTGTTCTGTCTCCTCGCGGCTGTTTGAAAAGAGGAGGCACGCCTTGTTTTTGGTCACGCGGTAGGCGTACTCGAAGCCGGGGTCGAAGGGGACGGTCTCGCTCTTCGTTTCTGCCGGATCAAACGGCTTTTCGACCTCGCCCGTGCGGCTGTCGACGGCGAGCGTGCCGCCCGTCTGATCGGAGATCTTTCCGTTCTGAATGAAGAAATGCTCCACGCCCAGCCGCCAGGTCGGGCGTTCCTCGTCGCTTTCGGTGAAGCGCACGGGGATCTCGCTCCCCGCGCCCAGCCATCTTGCCGCCGCTTCCTTGTCGCCGATCGTGGCGGAGAGCCCCACGCGGCGGGGGTGGCAGACCGTCACGCGGTCGAGCCGCGTGAGCTGGCAGAGAATCTGTCTGCCGCGGTCGCTGCCCATCAGGGCGTGCACCTCGTCGATGACGATATATCGCAGATCCCCGAAGAGGCGCGGCAGGTCGTTCGGACGGTTGATGAGCATACTCTCGAGACTCTCGGGCGTGATCTGCAGGATGCCCTTCGGATCCTTTAAGAGCTTGGTCTTGTGCGACTGCGAAACGTCGCCGTGCCAGTGAAAGACCGGGATCATGCAGTTGTCAAGCAGCTCGGTCAGACGGTCGAACTGGTCGTTGATCAGACTTTTTAAGGGCGCGACGTACAGTACGCCCACCGTATCGGGCGGGTTCTCGATCAGATCGGAGATGATCGGGAAGAACGCCGCCTCGGTTTTTCCCGACGCCGTCGAGGAGCAGATGAGAAGATGGTCGTCGGTATCGAAGAGGATCTTCGCCGCCTCCTCCTGCACGCGGCGCAGTTCCGTCCAGCCGTGCGCGTAGATATAATCCTGAAGCATCGGTGCGTAACGTTCAAATGCGCTCACGGGATCCTCCTTAAAGTTTACTCTTTCCTGCCGCGGCGGGGCTCCGGACGGGATCTTGGCGTCTTCAGCCGCAAACCGGCGTGCAGTACAGCCCGATATCCCACGCGGGCACGCCCTTTTGCCTGCGCAGATACAGTCTGTAATACGGATGACGTTCTTTGATATACAAAGGGAGTTCAAACAGATCCTCCGGGCGGTGATAGCAGGAGATCAGCATTTCCGGCTTGTCCCTTGCGACCGTTTCCTTCAGACCCGAAAGCGCCCTTTTTTCGGCGCCCTCGACGTCGAATTTGATGAAGTCGACGCGTTTGTTTATAAAGATCCGGTCGCCCGGCACGCCCGAGACCTCTGTGACGGTCTTTTCTTTTCCGCCGGCGGAGATCCCCGAGCCGCGGCTGCCGCCGCGCGCGAAGCCGAGAGTCTCCTCTCTGTCCCACGCGGCATACGGCAGGCAGACGACCGGCAGTCCCTCCGTCTTTCTTTTCAGACGGGAGAAGGTCTTTTCGTCGGGCTCGAACGCCGTGATCTCTTCGAGCCGCGGGCAGAGCCGGAGAAGAAAGCGCGCGCTGTCCCCGTCGTAAGCGCCGAGATCGGCGGCGCGGCGGTAGGAACCGGGATGCAGAAGCGTCCGGAAGTCCTCTTCGGGCGTCGACGCCGCGCGCATGAAGTATTCGGGTCTGCCGGTGAGTTTCGCCGCGAGGACCGTGTCGAAGACTTCCCTTGAGCGCTCGTCCTCAAAGAGAGCGCGCGCGGCGGCGAAGCCGTCCTTGTGCGCTTCGTAAAACGCGCCGTCAAAGAGCGTTTCGCCCGCGACCGGCAGGTCGGGGACGCGCAGGACCGTTTCGCGCGCGATGGCGTCGATATTGCCGAGCACTTCGTCGCGCGCGCTGCCGAAGGCGACCAGCACGGCGAACGTTCCGAAGGCGCGGCGGGCGTCGGCGTAAGAGGTCACCGGCATCCCGCGAAAAGTCTTGCCGCGCACGAAACCGTCCGAGCAGAAAACGCCCGATACCCGCAGTCCCTTTCTTTCAAGGACGGAAAGCAGTTTGTCGGCGCCGTCGCCCATGCCGTAGAGTAAAAGCGGCAGGCGCAGTTCCCTTAATTCGTCGTACAGATCGTTCACTTTTCAAAAATCGCATAGATCGCGCGGATCGCCTCTTCGAAGCGCGCGGTGTCCACGCCGACGATCACGTTGTTCTCCGCCATACTGCGGTTGGTGAGCAATACCGGAATGCCCGCGCCCGCCAGCGCCTCGAAGACCTTCGACAGCGCCGGAAGATCGCGCCCCATCCCGCTGCCCACGACGGCGATGAGCGCCAGACCGTCGCGGATCTCGACGCTTTCGGGCTTCGCCGCGCGGCAGATCGCCGCCAGCACCGCCGTGCGCTTGCCCGACAGCTGCTCGGTGGGCGCGACCAGCGTCACGCCGTCGATGCCGGTCGGCATGTGCTCGAAATTGATCCCGTATTCCTCAAAGACCTCGAGGATGCGCCGCACGAACCCGAGTTCGCCGTTCATCATATCCTTTTCGACGGTCAGGGCGGAGAAGCCCTTCCGTCCGGCGATGCCCGTGATCACGCAGCCCTCGCTCCCCTCTCTGCGGGGCAGGATCATCGTGCCCGGCGCTTCGGGATGCTCGGTGTTCTTGATGAGGATGGGGATGCCCGCCATGCGCACCGGCAGGACGGCGTCCTCGTGCAGGACCGTCGCGCCCATATAGGAGAGTTCGCGCAGTTCGTGATAGGTGATCGTCGAGATCAGTTTCGGATCTCTGACGATATGCGGATCCGCCATCAGAAAGCCGTCGACGTCGGTCCAGTTCTCATAGAGCAAGGCGTCCACGGCGCGCGCGACGATCGCGCCGGTGACGTCCGAGCCGCCGCGCGTGAAGGTGCGGATCGTATCGTTGGGCATCGATCCGTAAAAGCCGGGGATCACCGCGCGTTCTTCCGCGGACAGCCGCGTATGCAGCGCTTCATTGGTGCGCTCGGCGTCGAAGGCGCCGTCGTCCTTGAAAAAGACGCAGTCGGCGGGATCGACGAAGGCGTACCCGAGGCACGCCGCCGCCAGTTTTCCGTTTAAGTATTCGCCTCTCGACGCCGCGTAGTCTCTGCCCATGCGGCGGCGGAAGGAGACCTTGATCGTTTCGTAGTCCTCCGTCAGGTCAAGACCGGGACAGAGCGCCCGGCGGATCGTTTCGAAGCGTTCCTTTATCTTTTCAAACAGTCCCGTGAATTCTGCTTCATTCGCATTCTGCGCCGCTTCGTAGCATGCGTAGAGCATGTCGGTCACCTTCCGGTCGCCGGCGTCCCGCTTTCCGGGCGCGGATACCACGACGAATCTCCTGCGTTCGTCCGCCCGCACGACGTCCAGCGCTTTTTGAAAGCGCACCGGTTCCGACAGTGAACTTCCTCCGAATTTTGCGACGGTCACCGCTTCTCTTGGCATAGCGTTTCTCTCCTATACGTCATTTGCGATCTCTTATATAGTATTAGCGTATAAATCTACAAATTCATTATACACCCAAACGTTCCCTTTTGTCAATAACTATGTTTTGGAAGCGCAGACGCTGCCTGCTTTGGAAGCGCTGACGCCGCCCTTCTCCTCGATCGGTTCCTTTATCCGTTCCAAGGGAGCGCCTTCCCGGGCAGCGCGTTTTCATCCGTCGGCTGCGTCGGGAAAAGAAAAAGCGCGGGCAAACGCAAACCATCCCGGTTTGCGTTTGCCCGCGCTTCTCTGTATTCAAACGCCGTATGAAATATTGACGAACGCCTTCGGCGTCATCTTCAAATCAGGAAAAATGACCGTACACGTCGCAAGTGATGGAAATGTTGATATCAATATCGTGGAGCGTGATGAACAGAAACGTCTCCTTGAAGTTTCCCGTTCCTCTGGCAGTCGATCCGGAATAATCCGCGGAGCCGTTTGAAAACGTCCAATTTCCT
>JAFTCT010000115.1 GCA_017454525.1 Clostridia bacterium | reverse complement strand
CTTTGTTAAAGGGTGTCTGAGGAGCCTTCCCCGATGGGGGAAGGTGGCGCTTGCCGCCGGATGAGGCAAAACACTACCGTTGGGCTATGGCGTCGGCGAAGCCGACAAAACTCTGTCTTGATTATCTGTGATAAATACGATGTCGGTAATGTAAACCTGCTCTTTTTTCTATTTTTTCTTCCGAAAACAGTTGTATGCAGTCTGTTTTATATATGGTCTGATCTTCGGAAGCAGACAATTCGATTGTGAATAACCTATACTTTGTACGCGCAATTGTTCCGGTGAAGCAGTTATTTGTTGTTCATTTCGTCGGCGTCGCCGATACCTTTACCCACGAAAAGGCATCAGCCTCATCCGTCGGCAAGCGACACCTTCCCCCATCGGGGAAGGCTCCTCGGACACCCTTTAACAAAGGGTGCCGCCTAAAAAAGTGCTCCGCGGCTTCGCGCTCCGCGCCGTCCTTTGCTCTTCGCCGATAATCTTCCCGCGCGCCGGGCGGGCGGGGATATTCCGGGGCAAGCCGGAGGTTTGGAACGGGATATCCCCGATCCGGTCGGAAAAAAGCCGCAGAGCGGCTTTTGGAGGACGCAGTCCGCGCGGGTAAACCGCATTTTAATTCAAAAAGCAGAATAATAGAGGCGTTCGTGGGCAACAAATCGGATGCGTAACTTTTAATTCTCACAGTAGGAAAGCTTTTGCAGGGGTCCGGGGCAAGGGGTTCCCCGGAAGCCGCTTCGCGGGTTTCGGGGGTTCCCGGGACGCTTTTCTCGAAAAGCGCCCCCGGGTCGTTCTCCTCGGGTCGTACCTTGTATCCCGAAAAGCGTCCGGGATCTGCATAAAAACCGAGCGCGCTGCGCAGAATGTCGGTGAAAAAACAAAAAAGAAGGACGGGGAAAAAGCCGCTGATGCGCGCTTTTTCCCCGCACGGTTGCGATGAATATCACCGAAAACAAGAACGTTCTGCCGCAGGCGGTAATTCTGGCGGGCGGCAAGGGGATGCGGCTGCGACCGCTGACGGAGGATCTGCCCAAGCCGCTGCTGCCGGTTGGCGGGCAGCCGCTGATCATGCGGATCCTTGACGATCTCGAGAGCGAGGGCTGCAGGGACGCTCTGGTTCTGACGGGCTACAAGGGAGAAATGATCGAGAATGCGCTCCGCGCGCGCGGAGGGGAGATGCGCGTGCGCTGTTTTACGGACGACGGCACGAGCGGGAGCGCGGGGAGTTTACGAAAGGCGGAGGGTCTTTTGGAAGACTGCTTTTTCGTCGTCAGCGGCGATCTTTACGGCAAGCGGCGCTACGGCGATTTTTACCGCTTTTTCGCCGAAAAGAACGCGCAGGCGGCGATCCTGCTGACGCGCACCCGCGAGCCGTCGGAATTCGGAGTGCTGACCGTTGACGGCGAGGGGAGGGTATGCTCCTTCGTAGAGAAGCCGCGCTGGTCGCAGGTTTTCTCGGACACCGTCAACGCGGGGATCTATCTGTTTCAGAAGGAACTGCTCTCCTTCATTCCGAGGGACGCGCCTTTTGACGTGGGCGGGGGCTTACTGCCGGCGCTGCTCAAGGCGGGCGTATCGCTTTACGGCTATGACGACGGCGGGCTCTGGCGCGACGTCGGCGATCTTGCGACGTATCTTTCCTGCTGTCTTGCAGAGAACGGCGGAAAGAGCGTGATGATGGAGGGCGTGACGGTCGAAGAGGGGGCGCGGGTCGTTGACAGCGTGCTTTTTGAAGGGGTACGCGTCGGGCGCGGCAGCAGTCTGACCGGCTGTGTGATCGGCAGGGACAGTGTGATCGGCGAAGAATGTCTGCTGCCGGTCGGCACGGCGCTCGGAAGCTGCTGCCGTGTGGGCGACGGCGCGGTGCTGGAGCCGGGCACGGTCCTTCCGCCGCACGGCTGTTACGACAAAAAAGCCGGAGGCGCGCGCGTTTCGCGCCTCTTTTCGCCCGGCGAAACGCGCGTACTGTTCTCCTCCTCCGACATTCCGTTCCACGATCTTCCCGCGGGATTTTCCCGCGCGCTGGCGGCGGCGCTTGCGGCGGAATGCGGCGGCGGGCGCATTGACGTTTACTGTGCGCCCGAAGAGGAAGCGCGCGCCGCGATGCACTCTTTTGCAAAGGAACTGCTGCGATACGGCAGATGCGGCGTCTGCGGCGACGCTTTTCCGGCGATGGTCTCCACGCTGGCGTCGGACGCGCGCAGTCCTCTGTCGCTCTACTTTTCGCTCGATCTCTGCGGCAGGCCGCACCTTTCGTTTTACGACGCCTGCGGGATGCCGCCGCCCGGCGATTTTCTGCGCCGTCTGCGCGACGGCGTGACCGCGAAGCGCGAGAAGAAAAGCGACTCGTCGTTCGTTGGCGAGGACCGCGCCGTACTGTCGCAGGCGCGCTACGACGATCTTCTGACCGCCGCCTGCGGCGCGCGCCTTTCGGGGATGCGCGTCGGGATCGCCGGAAAGGAGAGCGCACCCGCCAACCGGCTGACGAAGATCCTTTTGCGCCTGGGCGCGGGCGTCTGCCGCGAGGGCAGGGGCGACGTACAGGTGCGGCTCTCGGAGGACGGCAGGCGCGCGCGGGTCTACGATGAGAGCGGCGTGCTCGACCGCTACCATCTGCTGGCGCTCCTGCTGACGCGCGAGAAGGAAAAGACCGGAAAAATCGACGCGCTCCCCTTCCGTTTACCGCAGGCGCTCTTTGCGCTCTCCGCCGCCGGCGGCAGGGCGCCCGAGGGCTTTCCCCTGACCCCCGCCGACGGGCGGTACGACAAACTGCGCGCCAAAGGCGCCCGGCTGTCCTTCCTCTATGACGGCTGCGTCGCCGTCGCCGCCGCGCTCCCGCTTTTGCGGAGCGAAAACTGCCGCGCCGTCTACGACGCGCTGCCGCCCTTTGCGGTCATGGAGACAAACTTTGACTGCAGTGAGGACGAAAAGACCCTGCTGCTGACCGGCAGCGGCGGCGTGCCCGCCGGAGAGGGCGTCGCCGTCGGCACCCGGAAGGGGCGCGCGCGCCTCCAGGCGCTCGACCGGCGCGGGATGCTCCTGCAGGTCGAAGCCGCGCGCGAGAGCGACTGCAGGGAACTGCTGGAAAAAGCGCGGCGCGATCTGGGCGTGTAGCGCGCCGCGCGGCGGGCTTTGCCGGGACCGCCGCGCAAAACGTCGCCGGGGCGGTATATTTGCCTGCAAAAGGACCGCCCCGGCGCCGCCCGCCTGAATAACCGGTATCATACCTGCCCATACTCCTCTTCGAACATACCGCCCGCCCCGCGGCGGGCGAAAAACCGGAGAAGAAAGGATATACGATGATCAAACTGTTATTAAAATTTGCTTTCAAGGCGGGCGTGCTGACGCTTGCTTCACTCTTTATTCTGTCGGTCGTGATGCTGCCGGCGGCGGAACGCGCGGGCGGCGGGATCTACGACAAAACGCTCCGGCTCCATATCCGCGCGAACTCCGACGACGCGCGCGATCAGGAGCTCAAGCTCAAGGTGCGCGACGGCGTGATCTCCTTCCTCACGCCGCTTCTCGAGGACTGCACCTCGAGCGCCGAATGTGTTACGCGCGCCCGTTCCCTGGAGCGCGAGATCGAGGAGGAGGCGAAAAAAGTCCTCTGCGACGAGGGATGCGATCTGCCGGTACGCGCGCGTATCGCGCGCGAATACTACCCGACGCGCGAATACGGCGACTGCGCCTATCCCGCCGGCGTGTACGATTCGCTCGAGATATCGATTGGCGAGGGCGCGGGGCAGAACTGGTGGTGCGTCGTCTTCCCGCCGCTCTGCCTCGACCGTTCCGCCGCGCAGGACGACGCGCTGAAGAGCGGCTACACCGACGGCGAGGCGGCGACCGTCAAAAGGGAGGGCGCGGGCGAGGTGCGCTTCTTCCTCCTTGATCTGATTGCAAAGATCCGGCACTGGTTCGACTGATTATTTTCCGTTTTTTCATCCCTTCTTCCTTTTTCGCGCGGCGGCTGCCCCGCGATTTAGGTGCCGTTGACAAACAACGGCTTTTTCTTTACAATGAAAAAAGAACAAATGTTCTTTTGCCGGACGGACGTTTCAGCCGTCGGCGGGGGAGGGAAGACGATGAAAAAAGAATGCGGAATACTGACAAAAAAGGGGGTCGGCGGGGAAAGCGCGCCGGTCTGCGCGGTCTGTTTCAGACCGATCGGGAACGAGGTGTACATCCACATTGAGGACGCCTGCTTCTGCCGCGCCTGCGTCGAGCGCATGAAGACCGAGGAGGTGCTGGAACTTTTCGAGTACGGAAGTCTGTCAAAAGGCGCCGGCTGCGCGCGAAAAAAGGGAAATTCTTAAAAATGTACTTGTATTTCGGGGCAAAAAGCGTTATACTGATCGTACAGATACAACAGTTTTTTGAAACGAAAGCGATACGTTATGAAAAAAGTTTTGAACAAAAAGATCATCCGGCTCTCTGCGGCGGTTCTTTGTTTTGTCCTGACGGCGGCGCTGTTCGCCGGCTGCGCAGGGCAGCCGACGGTGCGTCCGTCCGCGAGCGGACAGCCGACGGTCGACACGCCTACGCCGACGAGCGATACGCCGGTGCCGACAAGCGATACGCCCACGCCGTCGACCGACACGCCCACGCCGACGGTCGACACGCCCACGCCGTCGACCGACACGCCTGCGCCGTCGACTGTCACGCCCACGCCGTCGACCGACACGCCTGCGCCGTCAACCGACACGCCTACGCCGACGGTCGATACGACTACGCCGTCGACCGATACGCCCGCCCCGACGACGGGCGATGATAAGAAGGTCGTTGCGAGTTTTACAATGCTCGCCGCGGGCGACAACCTCCTGCATTCCGGGATCGTCAAGGACGCAATGGAGAAAGCCCGCCCGGGCGTGGATGAGGATTTCTGGTTCGACGACTTCTATAAGGACGTGAAAGCGCAGATCTCGTCCGTCGACTGCGCGGTCATCAATCAGGAATCGATCATCCTGCCCAAACGCATCTGGCAGATGCTCAAGCACCGCGACGACGTGCGCGACCTGTATATCCGCAAGGACGGATCGTTCGTGACCCCCCAGGAAATGTACGATACCCTCGCGCGGCTCGGCTTTGACGCCGTCGATATGGCGAACAACCACGCCCTCGATATGGGCGCGGGCGGACTTCAGTGGTCGCTGGATTACCTCAATGGGCGCAGCGAAATGTTCACGTTCGGCGCATACTACGACGAAGAAGACCGTCAGAATATCCGCGTCGCAGAGTATAACGGCATTAAAGTCGCCTTCCTCGGCTATACCTACGACACCAACGTGCCCGCCGACCACGCGCGCGCCGAGGAGCCCGGCTACCGCTTCCTCGTCCCCGTCATCGACGACGAAAAAATGATCGCCGACCTGCGCGCCGCCCGGGAGATCGCCGACTTCGTCGCCGTCTTCGTCCATTGGGGAACGGAATATTCCTTTGAACCGGACGAACTGCAGAGGCATACCGCGAAAGTGCTCGCCGAGAACGGCGCCGGGATCATCATCGGACACCATAGCCATACCCTCCAGCCCGTCGAATACCTTTCCGACGGCAAGGGCGGTCGCGTGCTCTGCGCCTACTCGCTCGGTACGCTCGTCTCAAATATGATGTACGATATGAATATGCTCGCGGGCTTCCTTTCCTTCAGAGTCAATCTGACCGAGGACGGCGCGGTCTTTGTCTCCGACGCGCTCTTTACGCCGACCGTCTTCTACTACGATATGAGTTTCCGGAGCAGCCGGCTGCTCTATCTCGGGGACTTGACGCCCGAAATGGCGGCGTCCCACGGCATCGGCAATTACTCCGAGAACGGCAAGAAGAATACGATGACCGTCGAAAGACTCTATGAGTACCTCCACGGCGTGATCGACGACGCCTTTCTGCCCGAAAAGTACCGCAGCGCCTGATCCCCCGAGGAAGCCGGGGCGCTTTCGAGATACAAAGTACGACCCGGGGGCGCTTTTCGGGATACAAGGTTCGGCTTGGGGGCGCTTTTCGAGAAAAGCCGCCCCCATACCTCCCCGCAAAAGCTTTCCTACTGTGGAAAGGGAATAAGAAAAGACGGATTTGCCGCCCGAATGCGGCGTCCGTCTTTTTTTGGCTCTTTGAAATAATGCTTATTTATCCCGCGCGGACTGCGTCTTTTGATTATTGTTTGAAATCTGTTTTGCCGCGCGCGGACTGCGTCCCCAAAAGCCGCCCTGCGGCTTTTTCCCGTCCGTCCGGAACTGTCCTGCGCCGAAACGCGTTTCGCCTCCGTACAGTTCCGTCCGCCCGGCGCGCGGGAAGATTATCGGCGAACAGCGAAGGAAGGCGCGGAGCGCCCCTTTAGGCGGCACCCTTTCGGAAAGGGTG
>JAFTCT010000114.1 GCA_017454525.1 Clostridia bacterium | reverse complement strand
TCATGCAGCGCGAGGGCGGCTATCAGTACAAACTGACCGAAGGCGGCAAGGACTTTTCGGGCGGTCAGCGTCAGCGGCTTGAGATCGCGCGCGTGCTCGCGCAGGATCCCACGATCATCATTCTTGACGAAGCGACCAGCGCCCTTGACGCGAAGACCGAATACGAGGTCGTAAAGTCCATCAAGGACCGCGGCATCACCTGTATCGTGATCGCGCACAGGCTGTCGACGATACGCGATTGCGACGAGATCGTCGTGCTCGATCACGGCAAGGTCGTCGAGCGCGGCACGCACGACGAGTTGATCGCCCTTGACGGGGCATACAAGAGGTTAGTGACTTCGGAGTAAGGAGGTGACAGAATGGGCTGGTTTGATGAACAAATACGAAACAGAAAAGAAACGGATCAGGCGGTGTTCGAAGAGTCGTTTGAACAGATGGCAAACGCCGTGATGGGACGGCGCATGAGCCGGGCGCTCAACGACGACAGACAGATCACGGCGGACGCGATCGACGACATTCTGAAATACTATCACGTCGCCTTGCAGGAAGTCCCGGAGACGATCACCGATATGAACGAGGTGCTTGAATATCTGCTCCGTCCCTCCGGCTTTATGCGCCGCACGGTCGAACTTGAAGACGGTTGGTACCGCGACGCGATCGGCGCGATGCTCGGCACAAGACGCGACGACGGCAGCGTTGTCGCGCTGATCCCCATGGGAATCAACGGCTACGGTTTCTACGACAGAAAACTCGGCAAAAAGGTGCGGATCGACCGCAAAAATCAGAATATGATCGAGCGCGAGGCGATCGCATTTTACAAGCCGTTTCCGCTTGCCAAAATGACGATCGCAAGTCTGATCAAATATGTCATTCAGCAAATTTCGATTTCAGACGTCGTTCCGTTTGTGATCGCGATGTTCGCGGTCACCGGGATCGGTCTTCTGACGCCGTGGCTCCACAATTATCTGTTCTCCTACGTGATCAAGTCCGGCAGCGCGTCGGTCCTGATCAGTACGGCGATCTTTATGGTCAGCGTGTCGCTTTCCGTTCTCCTCTTTTCGTCGGTGCGCTCGCTTTTGAGCACGCGCATCGGAACGAAACTCAATCTGTCGATCGAGGCGGCGACGATGATGCGCATCCTCTCGCTGCCGCCGAATTTCTTTAAGGATTACAGCGCGGGTGAACTGTCGAACAGAGCCGGTTACATCAACGGACTGTGCAGTCAGATCGCAAATATGGTTCTGACAACGGGTTTGACGTCGGTATTCTCCATCGTCTACATCTTTCAGATCTTCGGTTACGCGCCCGCGCTCGTTGCGCCCGCGCTCATCATCACGTTTCTTACGATCGCGTTCACCTTTGTTCAGATCTTCGTACAGATGAGGATCACCCGTCAGCGTATGCAACACGCGAGCAAGGAGATGGGGCTTTCCTATCAGTTGATATCCGGAATACAGAAGATCAAACTCTCGGGCGCAGAGAAGAGAGCGTTTGCCAAGTGGGGCAGGATGTATGCACAAGAGGCAAAGCTGCTTTACGATCCGCCGATATTTCTGAAAATCTCCTCCGTCCTGACGCTCGCCGTTTCGATGATCGGCACGATGGTCATGTACACGCTCGCGATCAGGACGCAGGTCTCGGTCTCGGAGTATTACGCGTTCAATTCCGCTTACGGTATGGTCAACGGCGCGTTTATGGCGCTTGCCGGGATCGCAACGGGACTTGCGCAGATCCGTCCGACGCTTGAAATGGCAAAGCCGATCATGGAGGCGGTGCCGGAGATCTCCCTTGACAAACAGGTCGTAACGCGCCTGTCCGGCGGGATCGAACTGAACAACGTCACCTTCCGCTATACGGAAGATATGCCGCCGGTGCTTGACGATCTTTCGCTGAAAATCCGTCCCGGTCAGTACGTTGCGATCGTCGGGAAGACCGGATGCGGGAAGTCCACGCTGATGAGGATCATGCTCGGCTTTGAGACGCCGCAGAAGGGCGCCGTCTATTATGACGGACGCGATCTCAAAAAACTCGATCTCAAATCCCTGCGCCGCAAGATCGGCGCGGTGATGCAGAACGGAAAACTGTTCACCGGCGACATCTTCTCCAATATCACGATCTCGGCGCCGTGGCTCAAACTCGACGACGCTTGGGAAGCGGCAAAGATCGCCGGTATAGCGGACGATATCCGCGCGATGCCGATGGGCATGCACACGCTGATCTCCGAAGGGCAGGGCGGTATCTCGGGCGGGCAAAGGCAGCGGCTGTTCATTGCGCGCGCCGTCGCGCCCAAGCCGAAGATCCTGATGTTCGACGAGGCGACCAGCGCCCTTGACAACATCACGCAAAAGCAGGTCTCCGAGGCGCTTGACAGAATGAAATGCACCCGCATCGTCATCGCCCACCGCCTTTCCACTATCCGGCAGTGCGACCGCATCATCGTGCTCGATCACGGCAAGATCGTTGAGGAGGGCACCTACGAAGAACTGATCGAAAAGGACGGCTTCTTTGCGGAACTTGTAGCGCGCCAGAGACTTGATAATTAAAAAAACTGAGAAATTTTGAAAAAATCACTGCCAACGTTGATTTTTCAGCGTATAAACAGGTGAAAGACCAAAACGAAGGCAGAAAAGGAGGATCAAGGTGACGACGGCAGAGTTAAGCAGACTGTTTGATTTTCAGCGCTTTGAAAAAAACGCCCGGCTTCAGCGGGTGATCGACGAAGCGCACCGCCGCGTCAAGGCGCGGGAGCTGACCGACGATGAGCTGGATCAGGTCGCCGCCGCGGGTGTGACCGACGCGCGGGCGCCGAAAAAGCCGGGGGATCATACGGTATGACGGCTGACGAAAAAGAACGGTTATACGTCGAATACCGCGGCAAGGTGCTGTCATACATACGCTCCCGGGTCTTCAACGTTTCAGACGTCGAGGATCTTTGCGAAGACGTTTTCGTAAGAGCGTTCAGCGCGGCGGATTCATACGACGATTCGAAAGCGTCGCCCGGAACGTGGTTATACTCGATCACGAAAAACACCGTGATCGACTACTGCCGCAGGAAACGTCCGGCGGAAGAACTGCCGGAGGAACTGTCAGACGGCAGTCTGCCGGAAGAGGAGATCCTCAACGCCGAGACGCTTGAAGAACTGGCGTCGGCGCTTGAACGGCTGCCGACGGAACTTACCGACATCATCGTTTTACACTATTACGACAATCTGCCGCTGACGGAGGTCGCCGCGTCTCTCAATATCAGTTACGGTATGGTCAAAATACGTCACAACAAAGCGCTTGCGCTTCTGCGTTCGACGCATGGATAAATGATGAAAAGGATAATTGAAAACAAAAAGGAGATCACCATGAAAAACATCGAAAAACGAGAAACGATCATGACTGACGAAGAGAAAACAGAAAAACACGAACTCAACGACGAAGATCTTAACAAAGTCGCCGGAGGTATAGAGATAAATATACATAATGCTCCTACATGTTATATATGCCATTATGTATTTCCCGAAAGACACCCTGGTATAGACTGTAATGTAGACGGAATTCGGAGAACGGTTTGCACTGCTTGCATGGAAAAATATAACCTCTCGCCGTATTCTCGTGATCCTTCAGGAATGAGAAAACCACGTTGTACTGTATGCGGAGCAGAAGACGGTTGGTTGACAATAGAATTAGGCGGAAAACCGCAACCTGCCTGCACCGCATGCTACCGAGCATGGAAAAATCATCGCTTATTTTAAGAAACTTGAATAAAAAGGAGAAATGATTATGGCGGACGAAAAGAAACTCAAAGAAGAACAAATTAAAGAAAACGGCAATGTGCAAAGAGAAATGACGCAGGAAGAACTGGATAAGATCGTGGGCGGATATATACCCGACCGGTCGCGGACGCAGGATACGCCGCAGCGTATGCCGGGCATAGACTGTCCGAATTGCGGCAATTATATCCCCACCTCAATTAAGCAGATCCTGTTTTCAAGCGTTCTCTTTTGTCCCACGTGCGGACTGAAGTTAAACATCGACAAGAGGAAATCCGACAAGGCTCTGGAACTTTTAGCCAAAGTGGACGAGGCAATGCGGCGAACGTAAAATGAGCCGCTTCACAAAGAGTCTCAAAAGAATTTTATGAAATGAAAGGAAACTAAAAATGGAAAACATGAATTTCACGCCGGAACTGCTTTCAAAAGCAAAAACCGCGAAATCTGCAGAGGAGCTTATCAGAATTGCCGAAGGCGAAGGCATTCAGCTCGATGAAAAAGACGCCGAGCTCTATTTCGCCAAATTGAGCCGGTCCGAAAGTGAACTCGCCGATGAAGAGCTCGAGGCAGTAGCGGGCGGGTGCGGCGAAAAGAAGAGTCCATACCCTTTGCGCTCTTTTTACGATAGCTGCGAACACCAGCAGGATGCCGTATGGGATCCTATGTG
>JAFTCT010000113.1 GCA_017454525.1 Clostridia bacterium | reverse complement strand
TTTTGAAATGTCTGGCAGATCGCCCTTGATCTTCGGACGGGCTTTTTCGTTCTGTTCTTTTTTGGCGACGTCGGTCAGGGCGTTGTAGGTGTAAGGATAGTAGTCTGTTTCAGGCAGGATCTCATAAAGATCGGCGCCTGTTTTTTCGGCGATCATCTCCGCGACGATCGCGGTGTTGCCTTTATCGATGTTACCGACAGAATACTGTTCGCCCGTGCGCGAGAAATAGACGACAAGAATCTTCTTTCCGGCAGCGGGCTCCGTCGTCTGTTCCGTTTCCGACGTCGTATCTGTATTTGAAGTATCGACGTTTGCCGCCGTACTTTCCGGGGCATTTTGCGTATTACCGGACGTTTCCGATCCGTTTGTGCTTCCGCACGCAACGAGAGCGAATAGCATCGCGGCGGCGAGTATTATTGTAATAATCTTCTTCATTTACGCTTCCTCATAAGTCGGATGCCACATAGCATACCGCGCTAAATCTTCTTCTGTGCCGTTATAATAGCGAACGCCCTTGTTCAGCTTGGCAATCTGCGCCATCTCGCCGTCGGTCAGCGTGAAATCGAAGATATCGGCGTTATCCTTGATGTGAGCAACGTTTTTGCTTCCGGGGATCACGACGAAGCCCATCTGCGTGTGCCAGCGGAGAATGACCTGCGCGTTCGACTTACCGTATTTATCGGCAAGCTCGGTAAAGATTGGTTCATTGATAAGTGACTTGTCGCCGTGTCCGAGCGGATACCACGCCATGATCCTGATGCCGTATTTGTCAAGCGTTTTACGAAGTTCATCCTGTGCAAAATACGGGTGCGCCTCGACCTGAATGAACTGCGGCGCGATCTCCCATTTCGTCTCAAGCTCCGCGATGTATTTACCCTCGAAGTTGGAAATGCCTATCGACTTTGCCTTGCCCTCACGGTACGCTTTTTCAAGCTGACGGTAACCGGCAAGCCAATTCCCGGCGGGCTGATGGATATAGAGAAGATCGACGTAATCGACGCCGAGGCGCTCCAGTGTTTCATCGACCGCGTTTTCATTTTCGTATTCGCTTGGCCAGAGCTTGGTCGAGATGAATACTTCCTCGCGTGCGACGCCGCTTTGATTGATCCCGCGACCGACTGCGCGCTCATTCTGATAAGCCGCCGCCGTATCGACGAGACGATAGCCCATTTTCAGCGCCTCGCATACACTGTTCTCCGCATCGTGCGGAGCGATCATAAAGGTTCCGATCCCCACGACAGGGCATTTGATTCCGTTATTGAGTGTTACGTATTCCATATTCATTTTCTCCTTATATCAATCCGTTTGTTTTCAGCCAGCGGTGAACGTCGTTGCCGGAATTCGAGGCGCTGCTTCCGTTGACCGGCAGACCCTTTTTGACGTCCGCGCCGGGAGCGCACTGCTTGATCGTTCTTTCGCTTCCGCCCATTCCGCTTCCTTCGTTGGTGCAGAGCGGGAGGATCGTCTTGCCGGTGAAGTCGTATTTTTCAAGGAAGGTCGCTACCGCCATCGGGATCGTACCCCAGTAGTTCGGGTAGGCGAGGATGACCGTATCGTACCCGTCGATGCTTTCGGGATAACTGACAAGTTCGGGTCTCGCTTTTTCGCGCAGATGCTGTTTCGCTTCCTCGATGCAGGTCATATAGACCGGCGAATAGGGGTTCTTCATCTCGATCTTGAAGACGTCGGCGTCGATCATATCTTTCATAAGATTGCATACGATCTCGGTGTTGCCGACTTTGACGTAGCGCATAGCGCCCGCAAAATAGTTTTCATCAGCTCTGGAAAAATAAGCGATCAGTGTTTTTGCCATGATCTTTCCTCCTTTACATACTCGCGGTCAGGATGCGAATCAGCGCGTCTTTGCCGATCGGCGCGTACATCCACGGCTCGTTTGTGCTGTCGTTTTCGAGAATGTGGTCCGCCATTTCGTCGATCTTATCCGCTTTCACGCCGAGTTCGCCTAAGTGCATCGGGATACCAATAGATTCAAAGAATTTGTAAAACGCGTCGATGACATTTTCGGCTATTTCTATATCGGGCAGAGATTTGTCGAATGCAAACAGACCTGTGCCGAGCGTGACAAATCTTTCAACCGTTCTTTCGGAGAGTATCTCTTTCATCCAGCGGGGAGTGATGATCGCGAGCCCCGCGCCGTGCGTGATATCGAAATACGCCGAGAGCGCGTGCTCGATCGAGTGCATCGGCCAGCCGGAATAGCCCGCGCCGTTTGCAAGTATGCCGTTGCAGCCCCATGAACAGACGTACATGAGTTCCGATCTCGCCGCGTAATCGTCCGGCTTTTCAAGCGCGATCTTGACGTTTTCCATGAGCGATTTCAGCGCGGAGATCATGATTCCGTCATTGAAAGTCGAATGCGGGTCTGCGAAGAACTGCTCTAAAACGTGGTTGATCGCGTCAGCCGTTCCGCAGGCGGTCTGCCACTTGTTAACCGTATAGGTGTACTCTGGATCGAGGAACGAAGCGGCAGGGTACATGAGCGGGTCAAGATAGCCGCGTTTGTCG
>JAFTCT010000112.1 GCA_017454525.1 Clostridia bacterium | reverse complement strand
GTTCTCGTCGTACTTGATGTACATCGTCAGACTTGTGATTTTGGAAATGTCGCTGATCGTGAAGTCGTGACGGAAGAAGGCGATGTAGTACTGCACGGGCAGGCGTGACGCCGGATCGCCCCACCATTTCGGGCCGATCGGAGCCGTCGCGGTCTGCCAGGTCTCGTTATCGCTGCCGTCGAGCCAGCCGTCGGGAGCGGTGTGCGTGATGCCGACGTTCGGGTCTTCCTCATAGTAGACGTAGTCCCAGTCGGAACCGTAGTCGATCAGTATTCCGTCGCTTGCGTCTGCCGAGACGGCAAACACGGTAAAGAGTGACGTAATCATGATCAGAGTTAAGACGATTGACAGTGCTTTTTTCATGTTTTGTCCCCTTTTCTTATTTTGTTTCACGGAAAAAACCTCTTCCGCTCACTTAAATATTGTAGCATACTATCCATAAAAATGCAATAGCAAACCGATCCTTTTGTAAAATAATACGAAATAATACAAAACGCAGGGGAGATAAGAGAAGTCGAGTCCGGGAGTAAAAAACGGTGGGGCGCCGCATTCAGCGTTTTTTTCGCTGAATGCGGCGCCCCGGGGATCAGACGGATCCGGTTGACCGGGATCCTGTCAGATGTCGAGCGCTAAAGCGGTCGAGAAGGTCGAAACCGGAACGCCTGCCAGCAGCGCGTCGATCTGCAGACCGACGGTGTAGCTGCCCGCGGGCACGCCGACGACGGTGATCGCGAAGAGGAAGTCCGCGTCGTCGATCATGATGACGCCCTGCGTTCCCGCGGTGTTCCCGTCGACCGTCGCAATGCCCCTGACGGTCGTGTAAATGCCGTTGATGTAGACGGTCTTGGTCTTCACGACGTCTTCTCCGACCTTGAAGGTCAGCGTGACCGCAAGTTTGTCGGCGCAGTGGACGTCAAAGTCCTTCCCGATGAGTTTTCCGACGAAGGTCGCGGTGTTTTCGCCGCCCTCTTCGCCCGTGATGACGCCGTTATAGGCGCCCAGCGTGACGGCGGGGATCTCTTCGGTTTCGGTGTGGCCGCACACGCCGCAGACGCGGCTCTTTGAACCTGCCGCCGTGAAGGTCGCGGGCTGATCGACCGTCCAATCGCCGTATGCGTGCGCATGATCGGGCGTATAGGCGACCGTGTAGGTCGTCGAAGCGGTGATTGCGGTCAATTCGGGAAGAGCGGGCGTGTAGGTGATCCCGTCTTCGGTATACGCCGCGGGCATCTCGCCTGCGAAGAAGGGAACCGTGCCGGAAGCGAGCGAGGTGATGAAGAGGACTTCTCCGGTCCTGCCGTCAACGAATTTCGCGACGACGCGCGGGACCATGTGATAGTTCTCTTCGGTCACGTTGAAGAGCTGATCGTTGCCGGCGGCCACGCCGTGACCGTACTGCTGATAGATCAGGTCTTCGTGGGTCTGTCCCGCCGCCTGCGTGACGACCAGCGGCTTGGAAATGCCCGAGAAGCAGTGATGTCCGAAGTAGTAGGTGATCTCGCCCAAGAAGGTCATTCTGCTGAGATTGTAGTCGATCGCGAACGCGGCGTACATGAAGTGACGCACGTCTTTGCCGAGGACGATCTCTTCAAGCTGCGCATAGTCGCGCAGAGCGCAGGAGCCGATCTCGGTGATGCCGTCGCTGACGATGATCTTCTTCACCGTCGAACGGTACTGCGCCCAGGGGGCGTCGCTGCCGCCGGAGGATTCGTAACTCGGGATCGCGCCGGTGCCGTAGATGTACAGCGTCGTTTCGTCGAGCAGTTTGAAGTTGATCCCCGCGGGATAGATCTCCGGATAATCCGCCGTGTCATAGTCGGCGCTGTAGTAAACGCCGTAATCGGCGCTGCCGGTCACGGGCGCCACCACGGGCAGGACCGGCGTGTAGACGATCCCGTCCTCGGTATAGGGATCGGGAAGCGTGCCGCCGAACACGGGAACGAGTCCCTCGGTCACGTCCTCTGCATAGAGTTCCGTTCCGGTGCGCAGGTCGGTCCAGGTGATACGGTATTTCGTCAACTGCGTGAAGGGTACTTCATAGGTCCTGTCTGCCGTCGCGGGCTCCGCTTCGGGAACCGTCGCCACGAAGACGAAGCCGTCTTCCTCGATCCTGGTCGTTCCGTTGTAGACGGGGGTCTGTCCGTTCGGGACGTCCGTTTCAAAGAGTACGGTGGAAGTGCCTTCTCTGACCCAGGTGATGTGATAGTTGACGAGCGCGCGGGAGGTCACGGTATAGACCTTGTTCTCGGTGACCGCTTCGGTCTCGGGAAGATCGAATTCATAGGTCACGTTGTCTAAAACGAAGGTGTTGTCCTCGCCGAACACCGGCGTCTGTCCGTCTGCCACCCAGCAGGCGAAGACCGCTTTGCCGGTCGTGGTATCGATCCATTCGACGTGATGCTTTTGGACGTTCGTGAATTCAGCGTCGTGGAGCTTGTCGTTGCCGGCGGTACCGCTTCCCGGATATCCGTCCTGTTTGGAGATGAGGTCGGCGGAATCCTGTCCGGAGGCGATGGTCACTTCCAGCGTTCCGGCGTATTTGTTGCCGTAGGTCGTCGAGTGTCCGTAGTAGGTTACGGGCGCAAGGAAGGTCAGTTTTGCAAGCGGGATATACGCCATGGACTGATATTTGAACTGCGCCGTGGAAGCGCCCAGTACGATCTCGGCAAGTTTGCCGTACGCGTCCGCGGAGAGGGTGTAAAGACCCAGATCCGTGACGGCGTCGCCGACGACCGCCTTCTCGTATTTTCCGCGCTCCGCGGTGTTGCGGAACCAGGGATCGCTGTCCCTGTTCGGGTATACGATCGGTCCGCAGCCGTAGATGTAAAGGATCTTTCCGTCCTCAAAGGTCTTCCACCTGATCCCGCCGTAGGTGTCGGCGAGGGCGTTCCGGATCACCGTCTCATCCGCCGCGCCGGCAGCCGAGACGTAAAGGTCGGTATAGTACTGTCCGAAGGTGGTCAGCTTCGTGATCCTGTCGTTCGTGAAGACGCCCTGCGCCAGAGCGGTCTTTCCCTTGATCTCAACGGTGGTAAGATTTGCGCAGTCTGCAAAGGCGTTGGCGCCGATCTCCGTGATATCGCTGCCGACGACGACCCGGCGGATAGCGCTTCTGACGGCGTTCCAGGGATAATCCGCCTTGGAGGAGGCTCTGCCGCCCACTTTTCCCGCGGTCACGGGCGCGGCGCTTCCCGCGGAGAAGACCAGTTCGTTTCCGTCTTTTTCTACGGCTTTCAGCGAATTTGCGGTAAGAGACGCGCTGCAGGCGGTCAGGGCTGCGACGCCCGACTGTCCGGCTTCGCTCTCTTTATCTGCGAACGCCGCCGCGATCGCGTCGAGATCGTCGGAAGCGGTCGTCTTCGAGTGCGTAAGAGGAGAACCTAAGGAGTTCTTCATATTGGTGAAGACGTTATAGTATTTGCCGTCCGTCCCGCTGCTGTATACGGCTTTTGTGCCCACGCCCGAAACGTACACGTTGTAGAGCGTGCCGTAGACCGTATAGGAAACGCCGTTGCCGCTCGAGGAGGTCAGCGTCATTTCAAACACGCAGTTTGCGACGACCGCGCCCGACTGAACGGTGCGGATGGGCTGCGCGCTCGTGTCGGAATTGATGGAGCCCTTGATCTTCAGATTGACGCTCGCACCGTAGATATACGGGAAGACCGAGGTCTGTCCGGAGGACTCGATATTGACGGTCAGCGTATGTCCGTCGCCGTCGTAAACGCCGCCGAAATAGCATTTCGCGTTGCCGTCGGCGTGCGTGCCCTCATAGTCCGCGACGCCGGTCATATCGACGTCGGCGGTCTGGCGGAAGAAGAGTCCCGCGCCGTAGGGCGAAGAGGAGGAAGTGCTTGCGCAGAAGAGATCGGTCAGTTTTTTGAAGTCCGCGGCGGACGCGATGAGATAGGGATCCTCCGCCGTGCCGCTGCCTTCGAACAGCGCTGTCGCACCGCCGAATTCTCCGCCGGAGACCGACAGTTCTCCTCCGGCGACGGTCGCCGCGCCCAGTGCCTTTTCGGTCAGGTCGGAACAGTTCGCCGACAGGGCTGCGATCCCGTTCGTGAACGCTTCGCCCGTACGGTCGTTGAACGCCGCCGCGATCGCGTCAAGATCGTCCGACGCGGTGGTCGTCGAGTGCGTCAGAGGAGAACCTAAGGCGTTCTTCATATTGGTGAAGACGTTATAGTATTTTCCGTCCGACCCGCTGCTGTATACGGCTTTTGTGCCGACGCCGGTCACGTAGACGTTGAAGAGCGTTCCGTAGATCGAATAGGAAACGCCGTTCCCTTTCGAGGAGGTCAGCGTCATGTCAAAAACGCAGTTCGCGATCACCGCGCCCGACTGGACGGTGCGGATGGGCTGCGCGCTCGTGTCGGAGTTGATGGAACCCCTGACCTTCAGATTGATGATCGCGCCGTAGATATACGGGAAGACCGAGGTCTGCCCGGAGGATTCGATTTTGACGGTCAGCGTGTGTCCCGCGCCGTCGTAAATGCCGCCGAAGTAGCGTTTTGCGGTGCCGTCGGCGTGCGTGCCCTCATAGCCCTCCACGTTGGTCATGTCGATGTCGGCGGTCTGGCGGAAGAAGAGTCCCGCGCCGTAGGGCGTAGAGGAGGATTCGCTTTCGTTCATGCGTTCGGTCAGCTTTTTGAAGTCCTCCGCGGTCGCGATGAGATAGGGGTCTTCCGCCGTGCCGCTGCCGCCCGCCTGCTGCGCGGGCGTTTCACTGCCCTGTGCCGGCGCCGCGGTCCCGCCGGCAGCCAGCGTCAGCGTGCCGGTTTCGTCGAGCGTTCCGGTATAGCCGTTGCCCTGATACACGGCGTTGACGGCGCTTCCCTCGGTATACACGTCGGGGGAGTAGACCTCGACCTCGACGAAGTGGTAGCCGGAGTTCGCGCTGTGGTAGGTGCCGACGATCTTGATATAGCGCGCTTCGGTCTCTTCGGTCTCGAAGTAGTAGCCGCCGGAGATCGAGGGCGCGGACGAGGATTTCTGTGCGATCAGCGTCCACGCGTCAAGATCGGTGCTCGCGTAAGCGTCCCAGCAGTAGTATCTGCCGAGGTCCGCGTAGTTGGCGACTTTGACGCCGTTGACGGTGTAGTTCTGCTCCAGATCGACGATGACGTAGCAGTTCGCCGCGGGCGACGTAAAGGACCCCCAGCCGATATCCACGCCGGTGCCGCCGAATCCTCCGTCGGTCACGTAGGAACCGTTCTGGAAAGCCGTGTCGTTTCCGGTCTTCACCGGTTTGCCCGCCGCAACGTTCGTATAGGTTCTCAGCGTCACGGTGTCCTCCGCAAAGACGCCGAGGACCATGGCGGGCAGGGAGCCGAGGATCATCACGGCTGCGAGAAAGAGAGACAGTATCTTTTTCATGGTTTTTCCTCCCGTTGCGCTCCTCTCGGAGCGAATTTTGACAAATGATTTTTATGCGATGGTATAAACGAGTTTATAGAGGTTCACGCCCTCGAAGGTCGCATACGCCCGGAAGAGGTACTGAACGCCGTTGATCGTGATCGCTCCGTACCGGTTCATCAGTCCGTTGCTCTTGAAATAGAGCGTGTTTCCGTCGATCTCGACCCATCCGGTCTTCATGACGCCGTTCTCATAGTAACGGACGCCGTCTGGTTCCTTATAAAGTCCGTTTTTGACGGGAGCGGCTTTCGGCTCGCCGCCCCAGAGGGTGAAGCCGTCGAAGGTAAAGGACGTGAATACGTACGCCGTGCCGCCGATGACCGCTTCGGGGTAGCGGATCATCAGGCCGTCCTTCTTGAAGTAGACCTGTTTGCCGTCGATTTCCTTCCAGCCGGTGAACGCGACGCCGTTCTCATAACAGCGGACGCCGTCGGACTCTTTGACCAGACCGTTCTTGTCGGCGGGGACGGTTTCTTTGAGCGCGCCCGCCCAAAGGGTGAGACCGTTATAGTCGAAGGTCTCGAAGGCGTAGGTCTTTCCGCCGATGACCGCTTCGGGATACCGGATCATCGTGCCTGTGGATTTCTTGAAATAGACCTCTCTGCCGTCGAACGTCACCCAACCGGTGACGCGGTCTTCGCCGGAATAGCAGTAGGTCTCGCCGCCTTCCTTCACGGGTCTGGGCAGGCAGGGGATCGCTTCGGCGTCCTCGGCGCCGCAGAGCGTGCAGACGTGCTTCTGTTCGCCTTCCGCGTCGACGGTCGGTTCCGTGACCGTTTCCCAGGCGCCCCAGACGTGCGCGGTCAGGTCGACGTCGCCTTCCTCGTAAACCTCGCCGATCATGCCGCAGATCCTGCAGACGCTGCCGGTCTTTGCGGTCGTGACGCAGGTCGCGGGCACGGGCGCTTCCTCAAAGTCGTGGACGTGCGCCGCCGCCGCGTATGCGCCGGTCTCGCTGAAGCCGAGCGCCGATGCGACCGCGGCGTCTCTGGGCGTTACGGGCTGATCGCCGGTCCTGTAGCCGTCAAGACGGGCGTGGTTGTTCCAGAAGTCGATATAGAGATCGTGATTGTCCTGATGCTTCTGCGTCCATGTGACGGTCAGGAGCGCGAAGCCCTGATGCTCGTCGTCCTTCAGCACGTCGAAGACGATCTCATAGGTGTGACCGACCTCGAACGCCGCGCAGAGGTCGCCCTCGGGGCAGTTCGAAGGCTGGACGCGGTAGTAGACGCTGCCGTTGTTCATCGTTTCCATCGGGGCGGTGAAAGGACCGTCCCAGTCGGCGTTCTCAACGTCCTTGTCGCGGGCGTAGAGCTGCCAGACGTATTCATATTCGGGCGTGCCGCAGTTCGCCTTGAAATCCGCCTCGCTGCCGTTGATCGTCATGACCGCCTGGAAGAACGCGCGGTTCGACCATACGCCGTTGTCGGCAAACGGCCAGGTCTCAAAACCGACCGAGTGGAAGGCGGCGGTGGTCAGCCGCTTTGCGGTGCCGCCGAACTGTTCATAAGGATCGACGTATACTTCGCCGGGCTTGATATTGACGAAAACGTCGGTGAAGTGGAATCCGCTGTTCCCGCCCGCGCCGTACTGACCGACGGGGTAAATGCGGACGTACTGATATTTGCCCGGATCGGTCACGCGCACGGTATAACCGTCGTTCGTGGAGCCGGCGTCCTCGCTCTGCGTGCCCAGCCAGGTCCAGGCGGAAGCGGGCAGGGTGTTGTCGTTGGAGGCGACGACCGTGAATTTGTAGAAACGGTTGGTCGCTCTGTAGCAGTAGACCTCGAGGCTGTCGATCGTATACTGACCGCCTAAGTCGCCCTCAATGTAAACCGAACCGTTGAGATAGTACAGTCCCTGGTGATCGTCGGGATAGATCGGCTCGAGGGTCGCGGGGAAGACGTAGCCGTTTTTGAATTCCGAACGGTAGAGGACTTCGCCCGTCGTTTTGTCGCAGATATCGACCTGAACGCCGTAGTCGTTCGCGGTCTTCGCTTTGCTGACGATATAGTATCTCGGGATGAACTGGTCTTCTCCTTCCCCGAGGCAGGTGCGGAAGCGGTATACGCCGTTCCCGTCGACCGAGGAGGGCGTGCAGACGATCGTCTTGCCGAAGTCGTGCGAGGTGATCGAGACCTTCCACAGATAGCTGCCGAGCTCTTCCGCGGGGACGGGCAGGGCGTTTGCCGCGTCCTTCAGCCCGACCTTCAGTTCGGTACAGCCGTCGCTGTTCTCCCACTCGTACGCCGTCGCGGTCAGATGACCGTAGGACGCCGTGACGAATTCCTTGTTCATCAGCTTCGTCGGGTTGTTCGTGCCGACGGTCAGAGCGTCAGCGTCGAGCGCGGGCGAAACGTACACGTTGCCGATGTAACTGTTGATGCTTCTGAACGCGCGGTTTGCGACCGTCTCGAGCGTCGAAGGCAGATAGAGATCCACGGAATAGTTCATTTTTCCGTTATAGATGCCGAGCGCGGAATCCTGGATGGTCGTCGTGCCCTCGCTGACGATGAATTTTTTGATATTCTTATAGGAAAGGGAATTCTGCGGGGAATAGAAAGCGCCGGTGCCGATCGTCGTGAAGCCGGTCAGGATGACCGTCTCGATCTCTTCGCCGCGGGTGTACCAGGGGAACCCCGCGTATGCGACCGACTGGGTGGAGAGAAGGTCGCCCGATCCGACGACGGACAGGACGCCGTCCTTCAGTTTCCAGTAGAAATTGGTGCATTTGCCGGAAGCCGTGCTCCAGTCGTTGAAGTCGACTCTCGTTGAAGCGCTTCCGTCGGTGAGATTGGACAATGCGCCCGTCACGGTGCTTCCCGCCGACCAGGTGACGTCGGCTCTGTTTTCGTCTCCCTGTGCGGAAGAGAGGATCCAGAGCGCGGGGACCGCCGTAAGGATCATGATCAGCGCGAGCAGGATCGCCAGGAGTTTTTTCATTGCGACTATTCCTCCGTTTTTTTAGAGTTTGTATATAAAACGACCGGGCAGGCAAGTCCGTATCCTGCGGATCTGCGCGTCCGATCGTTATGCTTGTTTTCAGGCCTTCCCGGCGCAGCCCAAAACGTCTGTCAGTTTGTGACGGACGATTTCTTTGATATTGGCTCTCGCGGGTTTCAGATATTCTCTCGGGTCGAATTTATCGGGATGCTCGTTGAAGAACTTGCGGATGGTGCCGGTCATGGCAAGACGCAGGTCGGAATCGATGTTGATCTTGCACACGGCGGAACGCGCCGCTTCGCGCAGCTGCTCCTCGGGGATGCCGACGGCGTCGGGCATTTTGCCGCCGTTCTCGTTGATCATCTTCACGTATTCCTGCGGGACGGAGGAAGAGCCGTGCAGAACGATCGGGAAACCGGGCAGACGTTTCTCGCATTCATGAAGGACGTCGAAACGGAGCGGAGGCGGAACGAGAATGCCCTTTTCGTTTCTCGTGCACTGTGCGGCGGTGAACTTATACGCGCCGTGGGAGGTGCCGATCGCGATGGCAAGGCTGTCGCATCCGGTCCTGGTCACGAATTCCTCGACTTCCTCGGGACGGGTGTAGGAAGCGGCGTGCGCGGCGACCTTTACGTCGTCTTCGATCCCGGCGAGAGTGCCGAGCTCCGCTTCGACCACGACGCCGTGCGCGTGGGCGTATTCGACGACCTTTTTAGTGATCTCGATGTTCTCTTCAAAGGGCTTGCCCGACGCGTCGATCATGACCGAGGTGAAGCCGCCGTCGATGCACGCCTTGCAGGTCTCGAAATCGGGACCGTGGTCAAGGTGCAGAACGATCGGGATATCGGGGCATTCGATGACCGCCGCCTCGACGAGTTTGACGAGGTAGGTGTGGTTGGCGTATGCGCGCGCACCCTTGGAGACCTGCAGAATGACCGGCGCGTGCTCTTCCTTGCACGCCTCGGTGATCGCCTGGACGATTTCCATGTTGTTGACGTTGAAGGCGCCGACGGCGTAACCGCCGTTGTACGCTTTCGCGAACATTTCCTTACTGGTGACTAATGCCATTTTGATACCTCCTGTATTGGTACATTCTATCATTTGTATTGTAACAATTATTCCTCTTTTTGTCAATAGTTTCGTGAACTTTTTTGCATTTTTCCGAACGCCGTGAACGGACGGGAAAGGAAGATGTTGACAAAAGCGCCGGTTTTGAGTATAATGAAAAAAACAGCCGGGACGGAAGGATACGGAGGCAGCGTATGTACAACGTAGTAAGAGAACCCGACGAATACCGCATCGAGCGGGAAGAGGACGGGGGCAGAGCGTCGCTCCGCTTTGAAAAGGGAAGAGGACTGAAGATCTTTTTGACCGCGCGCGGCACGGCGGTGACCTTCGTGCGCCTGCGCTGGCGCGAGAAGACCGAAGCGCCCGTGAAGGTCTTGGGGGACTCCTGGGAACGGCTTTACGGCGACGCGGAATGGCGCGGCATCGTGCCCGAGAGGATCCTGCCGTGGTATATGCTGATCGCCTCCGGAAATGAAACGGAAGGCGTCGGCGTGAAGGTGCGCCCGAACGCCATGTGTCACTGGCAGATCGACCGCAGCGGCGTCACGCTGGTCCTCGACGTGCGCAGCGCCTCCGAGGGCGTGCTCCTCGAGGGCAGGGAGCTGTTCGTCTGCGAGGTCGTATCGGAGCGCTATACCGGCGTTTCCGCCTTCGAAGCGGCGCGCAGGTTCTGCCGCGTGATGAGCGAGGGCGAGGTCCTGCCGCGCGAGGCGGTCTACGGATCCAACAACTGGTATTACGCCTACGGCAACAGCTCGCACCGCGAGATCCTTGCGGATTCGGCTTTCGTTTCTGAAATGACGAAGGGGCTTGAGAACCGTCCCTATATGGTCATCGACGACGGCTGGTCGCCCAATATGACCTGCGGTCCGTGGGACCGCGGAAACGAGCGTTTCCCCGATATGCCGGGACTGGCGCGCGAGATGAAGGAAATGGGCGTAAAGCCCGGCATCTGGGTGCGCACGCTCTATGACAAGTCTCCTTTTTCCGAGAAGGGACATACGCTCGAGGGGAGAAAGCACACCCTCGATCCGACCGACGAGGCGGTTCTCGGGTATATTTCCGAAAACGTCGCGCGCATCCGCGACTGGGGCTTCCGTCTGCTCAAGCACGACTATTCCTCCGTGGACCTGACCGGGGCGTGGGGGATCGTCTCCAGACGCTCCTGGGTCGCCGACGGGATGAAATACGGCGACCGCAGCCGCACGACGGCGGAGGTGACCAAGAGACTGTATAAGACCATTTACGAAAGCGCCGGCGACATGATCGTTCTGGGGTGCAACTGCATCAACCATCTGGTGGTCGGCTACGCGCACCTCAACCGCACGGGCGACGATACCAGCGGCGTTTACTGGGAGCGCACGCGCAAGATGGGCGTCAACGCTCTCGCGTTCCGGCTCTGTCAGGACAAGAGTTTCTTCCGCGTCGACGCAGACTGCGTCGGACTGACGGCGAATATCCCGTTTGAACTCAACAGGGAGTGGCTGCGCCTGCTCGCCGCCAGCGGCACGCCGCTCTTCGTCTCGGCGAAGATCGGCGACGTGACGGAGGAGATGAAGGAGGAACTGCGCGCCGCCTTCGCGCTGGCGTCCGTGGGGAACGCCGACTGCGAGCCGCTCGACTGGATGGACAGCACCTGTCCCGCGGTGTGGCGGTTCGGCGACAGGACCGAGGTCTTCCGCTTCGACGAGCCCTTCGGCGTTTCGGACGGGACCTGACGGCGGCGCCGTTCCGGCGGGAACGGCCGCGCGGGGAACGCCGAAAAAATCGCAAAGAACGCTGAAAAAAGACATTTTTCTGTTGATTTTTCGGCGATCTTGTGCTAAAATGACCGTACGTGGATTATTTCTGAAAAGGAAGGTAAAAAAACAATGTCTGTCTTAAAAGGCGCTTGCATCATCGGTCAGTCCGGCGGACCGACCTCCGTCATCAACGCATCGGCTTACGGCTGCATCAAGACCGCACTCGAAAGCCCGTACATCACCGCCGTATACGGCGCGTGCAACGGCATCAAGGGCGTGCTTGACGACCGTCTTATCGATATGGGCAAAGAGGATCCGAAGGAACTGGAGCTCATGAAGTACACCCCCTCCTCCGCGCTCGGCTCCTGCCGCTATAAGCTCAAGGACGCTTCCGTCGACGACACCGATTATAAGCGCATCCTCGAAATCTTCAAGAAGTACAACGTCCGTTATTTCTTCTATAACGGCGGAAACGACAGTATGGACACCTGCAACAAGATCTCCAAGTTCATGCTGAAAAACGGCTACGAATGCCGCGTGATGGGCATTCCGAAGACGATCGACAACGATCTCGCCGGCACCGATCACTGCCCCGGCTATGCGTCCGCCGCGAAGTATATCGCCACCTCGATGATGGAGATCTATCACGACGCGCGCGTATACGACACCGGTATGATCACCGTGGTCGAGATCATGGGCAGGAACGCCGGCTGGCTGACCGCCGCCGCCGCGCTTGCGGGCGCGAAGGGCGCGGGTCCCGATCTCATCTACTGCCCCGAAAACGATTTTGATATGAAGGTCTTCCTCGAGAAGGTCAAGGCGATTTACGCCAAGAACGGCAAATGCATCGTGGCGGTCTCCGAGGGCATCCACGACGCGCAGGGCAAGTATATCTCCGAATACGGCAACGATCTGAGCAACGCCAAGGACGGCTTCGGCCACGCGCAGCTCGGCGGGCTTGCCGCGTATCTTGCGGGCGTGCTCAAGAAGGAGACCGGCGCAAAGGTCAGAGGCATCGAACTGTCGCTGCTTCAGAGATGCGCCGCGCACTGCGCTTCGCAGACCGACATCAACGAGTCCTACAACGCCGGCAAGACGGCGGTGAAGAAGGCGACCGCCGGTGTGACCGACAAAATGGTCGGATTTGTGCGCTCCGCCGATAAGAACGGCAAATACGTCTGCAAATACGAACTCTTCGATCTGACGGTCGTCGCCAACACCGAAAAGAAGATCCCCGCCTCCTGGTTCAACAAGACCAAGGACGGTATGACCAAGAAATTCATCGACTACGCGCTGCCGCTCATTCAGGGAGAAACGAAACTGCCCAAAGAAGACGGCCTGCCGAGATTCGTGCATCTGAAAAAGGTGAAAGCGACCGCCCCCAAAAAGGCGTGATCGGATTTCGCACATCGTTCCCAACAGGCGCTGCCTGAATAATAATCAACAAAATGAGGAGGATCGACAAATGTCATTTCTTGACAACCTGAAGAAAGCAGCCGGAAAGGTTGCCGAAAAAACATCCGAAGACAGCAAGGATTTTGTCTTCGCGACCATTCCCGCTACGCTTGAGGAACTGAAGGCGCGTCCCGAAGCCGATCAGAAGGATCCCTTCGGCGTGGCGGCGCTGACGGTCATCGCCCTGAACATTTATCCGGCGAATCCCGATGAATGCTTTAAAATGCTTGAATATCTGAACGGACCGAACGGCTTCTCCGCTTTCGACAAGCAGTTCATCAAGGACCGCTTCTCGCAGAACGGCGATTCCACGCCCCGCTCCTATTTCCACGGCACGACCCCCGCAAACAGTTACGAGCCGTCCGAGCCCTACACGGTCACCGTGAAGACGACGCCGCATTCCCACGATATGGGCGAAGGATATATCACGCTCTACCTGCAGTCCTCCGGCGCCGACAGCATCCGTCCCGTTTCCTTCCGCAACCAGCCGTCCACCGGCAAATGGTTCCTGCAGTCGGATTCCTGGCACGGCCTGCTCGCGGGTATCCGCAAGCCGGCGAACGAAAATCCCTGGGCGTGAACGCACGCCCGGAAGAATGAGGTGAGATCATGAAAAGAGTATTTGCGCTGACCGCCGCGTTCGCGATGATTCTGTGCCTTCTGTTCACCGCGGTATCCTGCGGCCCGAAAACCTATAAGTACGACCGCGTCGAGGTCGAACTGGACGCCGGCGAAATGTCGTCGTCGCTCGGCGATATCTCCGATCAATTCAAGAATTCTTTGACCGAGAATTTCAAAGACGCGACGATCACGATCGACGGCTCGAAAGTGACCTTGAGCGACAAAGAAGAGTCGAAGACCCTTGAGGGCAAGAAGAACGGCGATCGCATCGACCTTTCGCTTGCCGATCTCGGCGAAGATCTGACCGGCGGCGTAAGCGCCGCCGAAACCGAATTGTACGTGCTCGTCGGAAGCGGCGCGACGCTCGTCGTCCAGATGAAGTTGAACGTTGTGATCGCAACGGTCACCGTTACGGCGAAAGTCATCTTCAAATAAGCGATACCGTACGGCGGAAGACCCGGAAAACGCTCCCGCCGGACATACAAAAAAGGACCTCACACGTTGAGATCCTTTTTTGTTTTTTTGCGGCGCGTTTCCCGCGCCGCCGTTGAGCGACTTTTACATTTTCACAAGAAATTTGACCATAACGACGATGACGACGAGCGCGATCGGATAGGTCGCCGCGTACGCGGAGGACACGTCGTCGGTGCCGGCGGTCGAGATCAGCGCGCCGAGCGCGGGGGTCGAGGTCATGCCGCCGGTGATCGAGCCGAGGCAGTTGAAGATCGACAGCTTGAAGACGTATTTCGCGAGGATGAAGCCGAAGATCATCGGGACGAGGGTGAGGATCGCTCCGTAGAGGATCGAGAGCGGCGCGCCCTTGACGGCGGTGATGAAATTGATGCCGCCCGGCACGCCCGCGCCGACGAGGAAGAGCACGAGCCCGAGTTCACGCATGAAATTCAGCGTTTCCTTCGGTACGGTCATATCGATCCTTCCGATATGCGCAAAGTGCCCGACGATCAGACCCGCGATCAGCGTACCGCCCGAGGTCCCCAGAGAAAAATTGATCCCCGGGATCCTGACGGCGCCGATCAGCACGCCCGCCGCGATCGTGAAGAAGAAGGCGAAAAGCCCGTGCGGTTCGAGTTTGAAGAGCTTGCCCTTCGGCGCGGGCACGGTGACGGCGCACGCCGCCACGAAGTGTTCGCGTTCCTTCGGGATATCGATCTTCAGAATCCTGGGAATGAGCTGCACGAAGAGCACGACGCCCAGTACGCCGAACAGATAGGCGATGCCGTAGCCGGCGGTAACGGCGTCGGACGCCGCGGCGTCGGCGCTCTCTTTTGCCGCCGAAAGGCCGGGCGTGGAGGTCAGAGCGCCGGTGAGCAGTCCCGTCATCATGTCCGCGTCGGTCCCGGTGAGGACCTTCAGAAGCAGCGCGATCGCGCCGGCGGACAGGATGATCGCCACGCCGATGACGATGTAGGCGACGGACTTTTTATTGAACGTTCTGAAGAATTTCGGACCGGCGATCAGACCGACGGCGGTGACGAACATCGCCGTGCCGATATTGGAGATCAGCTTGTAGTTCGACGAAACGAACAGCGTGATCTTCGTTTCACCGAGAGAAAAACCGTAGTCGGGGATGAAGGAGACGCACACGCCGTAGATCAGCGCGACGAGCAGAACGCCCGCGGTCCCCAGCGCGATCCCCTTGACCCGGATCCCGCCCAGAAGGTAGCCGAGGGCGGAGATCGCAAAGACGATAAAGATCACCGAAAGGGCGGAGGATACGACGCTGCCGAGATAGTTCATGATCCCACCTCAATTCAGAAGGCAGCGCTCGTAAACGCCCGCTTCCTTAACGGCTTTCTCTAAAAACTCTCCGATCCGGTCGGGCGTCGGCGCGAGAGTCACGCCGGCGTTTCCGAGCGCTTCGAGTTTGGACGCGGCGGTGCCCCTGCCGCCCGAGATAATGGCGCCCGCGTGTCCCATGCGCTTGCCCTTCGGGGCGGTCTGTCCCGAGATGAAGGCGGCTACGGGCTTGGTCATCTTCGTGCGGATGAATTCCGCCGCTTCCTCCTCGCCCGACCCGCCGATCTCGCCGATCAGAACGACCGCTTCGGTATCGGGATCGTTTTCAAACATTCCGAGCAGTTCGACAAAACCGGTGCCCCTGATCGGGTCGCCGCCGATGCCGACGGCGGTCGACTGACCGATCCCGCGGTCGGAGAGCTGCTTGACCGCTTCATAGGTCAGCGTGCCCGAGCGCGAAATGACGCCGACGTGTCCCTTCCGGCAGATATAGCCGGGCAGGATGCCGACCTTGCATTCCCCGGGCGTGATGAGCCCCGGGCAGTTCGGACCGATGAGGCGCGCGGGTTTGCCGCGCATATAATTCTTGACGCGCATCATGTCGAGCACCGGGATGCCCTCGGTGATGCAGACGGTGAGCGCAAGTCCGGCGTCGACCGTTTCGATGATCGAATCCGCGGCGAACATCGGCGGAACGTAGATGACCGCCGCGTCGGCGCCGGTATTCTCCACGGCTTCCCGTACGGTATCGAAAACCGGTACGCCCTCGACCGACTGACCGCCCTTTCCGGGCGTGACGCCGCCGACGATCTTCGTGCCGTAGGCGAGCATCTGCGCGGTGTGGAAACGCCCCTGTGAGCCGGTCACGCCGCAGACGAGCAGTTTGGTTTCGCTGTTGATCAGGATGCTCATGCTTCTTCACCTGCCTTCACGAGGGCGACGCACTTGCGCGCCGCGTCTCCGAGGTCGTCGGCGGAGATCAGCGACAGCCCCGACTCCCTTAGGATCTCTTTGCCTTTTTCGACGTTGGTGCCCTCGAGGCGTACCACGACCGGAACGCCGATCGCCGTCTTCTTCGCCGCCGCGACGATGCCCGAGGCGATGATATCGCACTTCATGATCCCGCCGAAAACGTTGACGAGGATCGCCTTCACGTGCCTGTCGGACAGAAGGATCCCGAACGCAGCGGTGATCTTTTCTTCGTTTGCCGATCCGCCGACGTCAAGGAAGTTCGCGGGGGAGGCGCCGAAATGCTTGATGATGTCCATTGTTGCCATGGCGAGCCCCGCGCCGTTGACCATGCAGCCGATGCTTCCGTCGAGCGCGATATAGTTCAAGCCGTATTTTTCCGCTTCGATCTCCTTGGGATCCTCCTCAAGTTCGTCGCGCAGCGCGGCGATCTCCGGACGGCGGGGCAGGGCGTTGTCATCGAAGGTGATCTTGGCGTCGAGCGCCGAAAGCCCTTCCTTGTCTGTCAGCACCAGCGGATTGATCTCGATGAGCGTGCAGTCGTTTTCCAGATAGCACCGGTAGAGCTTTTGCAGGATCTGCGTGAATTCCCTGAGGTTTTCCTCGGGCAGACCGATCTTTTTCGCCAGCAGACGCGCGGTATATCCCTTTACGCCCACTTCTGCGCTGACCTGCTCGCGCGCGATCTTTTCGGGATGCTCCGCGGAGACCTTTTCGATCTCTGTGCCGCCCTCGCTCGAGGCGATGAACGACAGGCAGGCGTTCGCCGAATCAGTGAGAAGAGAGAGATAGTATTCCTTTTTGATCCCGATCATCTCGGTGACGTAGAGCTTCCTGACGGTCTTTCCGTCGGCGCCGGTCTGGGGGGTGATCAGCTTCATACCGATCATCTTTTTTGCGAGTTCCTTCGCCTCCTCTGCGGTACGGGCGAGTTTCACGCCGCCCGCTTTTCCTCTGCCGCCGCAGTGCGCCTGCGCCTTGACGACGGCTTTGCCGCCGAATCCCTTTGCCGCCTCATACGCCTCCTTTGGCGTGAGAGCGAGCTTGCCCGCGGGTACCGGCACGCCGTATGCGGCAAGCAGTTCTTTTGCCTGATATTCGTGAATATTCATCGGCGTCTCCTTTATGAAACCAGTTCTTCGCCTGCGCGCAGAGCAGCCATATTGATGCTCTCGCTGCCCGCGGGAACGTGCATGAGCACCGCCTTCTCGATCGCTTCCGCCGAAACGATCTTCAGAAGCCGGTTGATGGCGCCCACGGCGACGATGTTCGCCGTGAAGGCCTTGCCCGTCTTTTCCTTCGCGGTGCGCAGGATCGGCAGCGCGAGGACGCGCGCGTTCTTCAGGCATTCAGGCGCGGACAGACTCTCGTCGATCACGACGGTCGCGCCTTCGGGGATCCCGGGCGCGTAGGTGTCCAGCGCCTTCTGCGTCAGCGCCAGAAGGAAGGTCGGTACCGTCACCTTGGTAAAGGCGATCGGCGCGTCTGAAATGATGCATTCGGCTTTGCAGGAGCCGCCGCGCGCTTCCGGTCCGTAGGACTGGCTCTGCGCGGTATACTTATCCGCCATGACCGCGGCTTCCGCCAGGATCACCGACGCGAGGATCACGCCCTGTCCGCCGCTTCCGGTCAGACGGAGCTGCATTTGTCCGTTCTTCATTTTCCGCCACCCGCTCTCTCTTTGGCGCGCGCGATCAGCGCGGCGTATTCTTCGGTCAGTTCGGGATAGTCGTTATTGGCGACGACGCCCAGAACGCGCTTGCCCGCCAGTTGTTCGGACGTCATGCGCGCCGCGATCTCCTCGGGAATGAAGTTCTCCTTCTGGAATTTCATCATTTCCACGGCGCCGCCCTTCTTGTTTTTCCTGCCGTAATAGGTCGGGCAGACGGTGAGGCAGTCGATGATCGCAAAGCCCTTGTGCGCGATGCCCTTCTTGATGAGATCGACGGTCTTCTGTACGTGGTAGGCGTCCCCGCGCGCCGCGAACGACGCGCCCGCGCCCGCCGCCAGCTGCGCGATGTCAAAGGGGCGGTCGATGTTGCCGTAGGGGGCGGTGGTGCCGTAGTCCCCGCGCGGCGTGGTCGGCGAGTACTGTCCGCCGGTCATACCGTAGATGCTGTTGTTGAAGACGACGACGGTCAGACCGATATTGCGCCGCGCGGCGTGGATGAGGTGATTGCCGCCGATCGCCGACGCGTCGCCGTCGCCGGTGATGACGATGACCTCTAAGGAAGGATTCGCCATCTTGATGCCGGTCGCGAAGGCGATCGCTCTGCCGTGCGTCGTGTGGATGGTGTTGAAATCCATATACCCGGCGGCTCTCGAAGAGCAGCCGATGCCCGATACGATCACGACCTTCCTCTTGTCGAGCCCGAGGTCGTCGATCGCCTGCGCGACGTCGCGCATCAGGATCCCGTTGCCGCAGCCGGGACACCAGATGTGGGGAAGTTTATCCTCCCGCATATATTTTCCGATCAGTTCACTTGCCATTCCGACGTCCCTCCTTTACGGCTTCCAGGATCTCGCGCGGCGTGATCACCGAGCCGTCGATCTTTCCGAGAAAAGCGGTTTCGCACCGTCCCCTGACCGCCCGTTCGACCTCGCGCGCCATCTGACCGTCGTTATGCTCGACGGTGAGGATCCGCTTCACGCGTCCCGAGAGCGCGAAAAGTTCCTTTTCGGGGAAGGGCCAGACGGTGACCGGACGGAAAAGCCCGGCTCTGACGCCCGCCGCGCGCGCCTCGAGGACCGCTTCCTTCGCCGCTCTCGCGGTGCCGCCGAAGCAGACGATCAGCGTGTCGGCGTCCTCGGTCATAAACTCTTCGACCGTGACGATATCGTCGTAATTCTTTTCGATCTTGTCGAGCAGTCTGCGCACGAGCCTGCGCGCGGCCTCGTTCGAGTTGGTGGGGAAGCCCTCCTCGTCGTGGATCAGACCCGTGACGTTATAGAATTCGCCCTGTCCGAAGGGCTTCATGCCGGGGACCCACGCGCCCTCGGGGATGTGATAGGGATGCCGCAGGCATTCGGGATCCTCATACACGGGGCGCTCTGCAGGCGTGATCTTCCCGGGCAGTTCGACGCCTTCGCGCAGATGCCCGATGATCTCGTCCATGAGCAGGATGACCGGCGTGCGGTATTTCTCGGACAGATCGAACGCGCGCACCGTGAGCGTGTAGCACTCCCCGACCGAGGAGGGAGAGAGCGCGATGACCGGGTGGTCGCCGTGCGTGCCCCAGCGCGCCTGCATATAGTCGCCCTGCGAGGGAGAGGTGGGCAGACCCGTTGATGGACCGCTCCTCTGAACGTCGACGATCACGCAGGGGATCTCGGAAAGACACGCGTAGCCGATGTTTTCCTGCTTGAGGGAGAAGCCGGGACCGGAGGTCGCCGTCATCGATTTGACGCCCGCCGCCGACGCGCCGATGACCGCCGCCATACTCGAGATCTCATCTTCCATCTGGATGAAGTGCCCGTCGCAGAGCGGCAGTCTGAGAGACGCCTGCTCGGCGATCTCCGTGGAGGGGGTGATGGGATAGCCGGCAAAAAAGCGCATCCCGGCGGCAAGAGCGCCTTCCACGACCGCTTCGTTGCCCTGAAGAAGAACTCTTTTCGACATCTCAACCATCCTCCCGCGTTCCTTTTTCGATGTAGATCGCGTAGTCGGGGCAGCGCAGCTCGCACGCGCCGCAGAGAACGCACTGCGCGTCTTCCTTCAGACGCACTTTTTCATTTCTGATCTCCAGCGCTTCCTTTGGGCAGAAGGCGGCGCAGATACCGCAGCCCTTGCACCAGGCGGTGTTGATGATCAGCCGTTTCTGTTGTTCCATAGTCGTTGCTCCCTGTTTCTTTGGCGGAATACCGGCGCCCGCCGCCCGTATACGGAAGGAAAGCGCGCATTCTTATAAAAATTCTTTATAACAAGTATAACCGTGATCGGGCGGTTTGTCAAGAGGTTTTGACAAAAAATACGTGCGGGACGCATCATTTTTCGGCGCGTTTTTCTCTTGCATAAAAGGGAGAAATGTGTTAAGATATAAAGAACGGTGTCGCAGTTCATTCTGCGTTAATCTTCCGGCATATAATCATACGGAAGATCGTACCGGCGGCACGGAACGAAAAAGCGAAAGGAGATCCCCGTCTATGCAGAATTATCGCGCAGGAATAGATATCGGATCGACGACAGTAAAACTGGTGATCCTTGACGGCGAAGGCAAAATGGTCTTCGGCGAATACAGAAGACACCATGCGCATACACAGAATACCTTGAAGGAACTGCTCCTTTCGGCGCGCGAGCGCTTGGGACAGGTCATTCTTCCCGTACATATCACGGGCTCCGGATCGATGGGGCTGTCAAAAGCGCTGTCCATCCCCTTTGTGCAGGAGGTCGTGGCGGTCGCGGATACGATCCGCGCGTTCTATCCTCAAACCGACGTCGCGATCGAACTGGGCGGCGAAGACGCCAAGATCATTTATTTCAAGGGCGGCATCGACGAGCGCATGAACGGCGTCTGCGCCGGCGGCACCGGATCGTTCATCGATCAGATGGCGGCTCTCCTGCAGACCGACGCGCAGGGGCTCAACGAGGCGGCGAAGGACTATAAGGAGCTGTACACGATCGCCGCGCGCTGCGGCGTGTTCGCGAAGACCGACATCCAGCCGCTGATCAACGAAGGCGCGTCCAAGAGCGATCTGGCGGCTTCGATCTTCCAGTCGGTGGTCAATCAGACGATCTCGGGACTTGCCTGCGGCAAGCCGATCAAGGGCTGCGTCGCTTTTCTGGGCGGTCCGCTCTATTACCTTTCAGAGCTCAAGAAGGCGTTCATCCGCACGCTCGGTCTGACCGACGACAATATCGTCGATCCGCCGTCCGCGCATCTTTTTTCCGCGGTGGGCGCGGCGCTCGCCGCGGGCGGCGGCAGTTTCGATATCGACGCGCTGATCGCGCTTCTCGAGAGCGGCGTGCGGCTCGACCTCGAGATCAAGCGGCTCGAGCCGCTCTTTGAGAGCAGGGAGGACTATGAAGCCTTTGAAAAGCGCCACGCAAAAGCCGTCGTGAAACGTACGGATCTTTCGACGTACGCCGGGAAATGCTATCTCGGGATCGACGCCGGCTCCACCACGACCAAGCTCGCGCTCATCGGGACAAAGGGGGAACTGCTCTTCTCGACCTATGAAAACAATATGGGCAATCCGATCGAAACGGCGCGCCGCGCGATCGGAAAGCTCGCCGGCGCCATGCCCGCGGGCGCGTATATCGCGCGCGCCTGCTCGACCGGTTACGGCGAGGCGCTTCTGAAGGCGGCGTTCCATCTGGACGACGGAGAGGTCGAGACGGTCGCGCATACCACTGCCGCCGCGTTCTTCGATCCGCGGGTCGACTGCGTGCTCGATATCGGCGGGCAGGATATGAAATGCATCAAGCTCAAGAACGGCACCGTCGACACCGTGATGCTCAACGAGGCGTGCTCCTCGGGCTGCGGTTCCTTCATTGAGAATTTTGCCGCTTCTCTCGGCTGTACCGCCGCTGAATTTGCGTCGGAGGCGCTGTTTGCGAAGACGCCGGTGGATCTCGGCACGCGCTGCACGGTCTTCATGAACTCCAACGTCAAGCAGGCGCAGAAGGAGGGCGCGCCCGTTGCGGACATCTCGGCGGGTCTTGCGTATTCGGTCATCAAAAACGCCCTTTTCAAGGTCATCAAGCTCTCGAGCGCCTCCGATCTCGGCAAGCATATCGTCGTACAGGGCGGGACGTTCTATAACAAAGCCGTTCTGCGCGCGTTTGAGAAGATCGCGGAAACCGAGGCGGTCTGCCCCGACATCGCGGGGATCATGGGCGCGTTCGGCGCGGCGCTGATCGCCAGGCAGAACGACCGCGGCGAAAAATCGGGAATGCTCACCTTTTCTCAGATCGCTTCGCTGACCTATACCTCGCGCGCGGTGCGCTGCGGCGGGTGCGAGAACAACTGTATGCTGACCGTCAACACCTTTGCCGACGGCGGCAGGCATATTTCGGGCAACCGCTGCGAAAAGAAGGTCGGAACGGCGCTGTCCGTCGAAAAAGGGGAGAACCTCTTTGAGTATAAAAGGCAGAGGATGTTCGGTTACGAACCGCTGGACGCAGATCACGCGCCGCGCGGGATCATCGGGCTGCCGCGCGTACTCAATATGTACGAGAACTATCCCTACTGGGCGACCTTCTTCCGGGAACTCGGTTTCAGGGCGGTGCTCTCTCCCTTTTCGAGCCACCGTATCTATGAACTCGGGATCGAATCGATCCCTTCGGAATCGGAATGCTATCCGGCGAAGCTCGCGCACGGACACGTCCGCTGGCTGTACGACAGAGGGATCCGTACGGTCTTCCATCCCTGCGTGTTCTACGAATACAAGGAGACCGCCGACGCGCAGAACCACTATAACTGTCCCATGGTCGTCTCCTATCCCGAGAACCTCAAGAACAACGTCGAGGAGGTGACCTCGGGAGAGATCGAATACATCCGTCCCTTCATCGCCTTCACTTCCGAAAAAACGGCGGAGGACCGCCTGGTAAAACTGTTCGGCGAGCGTTTCGGAATCCCGGCGCGCGAGGTGCGCGCGGCGGCGAAAAAGGCGTGGGCGGAGCAGAGACGGGCAAAGACCGACCTGCGCGAGAAGGGCAGGGAGATCCTGCAAAAAATGGAGAGAGAAGGGAAGCGCGGCATCGTTTTCGCCGGCAGACCCTATCACGTCGATCCCGAGATCAATCACGGCATCCCCGAGATGGCGGCGTCCTACGGACTGTACGTCTTCACCGAGGACACGCTTCCGCTCGACTATCAGCCCGAGAGACCGCTGCGCGTGGTGGACCAGTGGGTCTTCCACTCGCGCCTCTATCAGGCGGCGGAATTCGTGAGAAAAAGGGAGGATCTCGAGCTCGTTCAGCTCTTCTCCTTCGGCTGCGGCCTGGACGCCGTCACAAGCGACCAGGTCTGTGAGATCCTTGAGGGATCGGGCAAACTGTATACCATGCTCAAGATCGACGAGATCTCCAATCTCGGGGCGGCGCGCATCCGGCTGCGCAGTCTGATCGCCGCGATGGATATGCGCCGCAGACAGTGCGTGACGCCCGACGTTCAGCCGATCTCCTATAAACGCGCCGAATTCACAAAGCAGATGTACGACGAAGGGTATACCATCCTTGCGCCGCAGCTCAGCCCGATCCATTTCGACATCATCGAGCCGATCTTCAAAAAATACGGCTACAACGTGATCATGCTCGACAACGCGACCAAAAAAGCCGTCGACGTCGGACTCCGGTACGTCAACAACGACGCCTGTTACCCTTCGATCGTCACGACGGGACAACTCATGGAAGCGCTCCTGTCGGGAAAGTACGATCTGAACAAGACCGCGCTGCTCATGACGCAGACCGGCGGCTGCTGCCGCGCGAGCAACTACGTCGGCTTCATCCGCAGAGCGCTTGAGAAGGCGGGACTGCCGCATATCCCGGTCATTTCCCTGAACTTCAACGGGATGGAGAAGAACAGCGGCTTCAGGATCACGCTGCCGATGCTGAGAAGAGGTCTGCGGGCGCTGGTGTGCGGAGATCTGCTCATGCGCTGCCTCTACCGTACGCGCCCCTATGAAAAGGAGGCGGGCGCGGCGGACCGGCTGCACGCGGAATGGCAAAAGATCTGTATCGACAATCTCGTCGCGGACAAGCCGCGGTACTCCTTTGACAAACTCTGCGAAGGCATCGTCCGGGCGTTTGAGGCGCTGCCGATCGACGGGAGCGTAAGAAAGCCGCGCGTCGGCATCGTCGGCGAGATCCTCGTCAAGTATATGCCGCTCGCGAACAACTATCTGGTGGACCTTCTCGAAAGGGAAGGCGCCGAGGCGGTCGTGCCCGATTTCATCGATTTTCTGTCGATGATCGTCTTCGGGAAGAAGTATAAGCACGAGTTTCTCGGCGCCGGAACGGCGGATTATCTCATCGGCAAGTTCGGCGTCGACGCGATCGAGCGCCTGCGCAGACCCGCGGTGAGAGCGCTTGCGAAGAGCGGGCGGTTCGGCACGCCTACGCGCATCGAAGAGATCGCCGAGCCGACCAAGCCCTTCCTGTCGCTCGGAAATCAGTACGGCGAGGGATGGTTCCTGTGCGGTGAGATGGTCGAGCTTTTAGAGGAAGGCGTGAACAACATCGTCTGCATCCAGCCCTTTGCGTGCCTGCCCAATCACGTGATGGGCAAGGGCGTCATCAAGGCGCTCAAAGCCGCTTATCCGCGCGCCAACATCGCGGCGGTCGACTACGACCCCGGCGCCTCGGAGGTCAATCAGCTCAACCGCATCAAGCTGATGCTCTCCGCCGCCGTAAAGGATCTTGACGGGCAGAACGGAGCAGGCGCGCCCGGTCAGGGCGAATAATGCGCGTCCCATCTTGACAGACGGACGAAAAAGTGCTAACATATCCTTGCCGCGTGACCGTTCCGGGCGCGGGAAAGCGAAAGGCAGATAATAACGAACGTGAACCGATCGATCAACGGAATCAGAATACTCTTATGCATACTTCTCATGCTTGCGCTGCTGCTCCCGGCGGGATGCCGGAGCGAGGAGCCGCCGCCTGCCGTTCTGGAAAAGGGGATCTGCGAGATCCCGAAGGACGAAAGCGCGTTGAGGCAGGTCTGTGAAAAACAGAGGAAGACCGCCGCGACGCTGCTGCCCGACCGGCGGGAGGAGGAGATCGGCGCCTACGTCGGCGAGAGCTGCGCGGTGCTCGTGCGCTGTCTTTCCTACGGGAAGGAGAGGGAAAAGGTCACCTGCTACGTCGCCGACGTCTTCATCGACGATATGTCACAGTTCTGCGGATACGTCTGCCGCGACGAAAACGGACGTCTGACAAAGACGCCGGCGGAAGAGGTCGCGGAAAAGACCGACGCGCTGCTCCTCATCAACGCCGACTTTCTGTCGGCGCGCTCCTGGGGGCTGTACGTGCGCGGCGGGGAGAAGGTGCGCGACAAGGGGCTCGGCGGCTTCGACCTCTGCCTTGTGGACAGCGACGGAAAAATGACGGTCACGGACAGCGACGGTACGACGGTGAAGGAGATCATGGAAAGAAAGGATCTCTACCACGTCTTTTCCTTCGGGCCGTCGCTTCTTAACGGGGACGGAACGCCGCGGGACGAGGACAGCGACTTTCACATCACAGACCGTTACAGCAAATGGAACAACTACGAATCCTCCGTCGGCTTTCCGGTGCCCAATCCGCGCACGGCGGTCGGGCAGGCGGCGGACGGTCACTTCATCTTCATGACCGTCGACGGACGGATGCGCGGCTTTTCGCGCGGCGTGACCTTTCCGGAACTCTCCCACATGATGTATGAGGAGGGCGCTTCCGTCGCCTACAATATGGACGGCGGCGGCTCGGAGATCATGATCTTCCGGGGAAAAGAGCTGACAAAACAGTATTCCGAGGACGCGAAGCGCATCCCCGGCGACTATATCTGTATTTTTACCGCGCCCGTCGATCCTCTTTCAGACGAAAAGGGTTGAGCGCCGCGGAAGTATTCGATCCAGAGGAACGGATATGCATATTTTTCGTCATTTCAGAACGATCACCCACCACAGGCACCTCGTGATCGCGCACTGTTTCAGATGCGGGATCGGACTGCAGGGACTGAGACACGACCTGTCCAAGTATTCGCCCGCCGAGTTTTTCACCGGCTGCAAATACTTTACGGGGACGCATTCGCCCAACGAGGGCGAGCGGAAGGAGAAGGGTTATTCCTCCTCCTGGATGCACCACAAGGGCAGAAATAAACATCATTTTGAATACTGGACCGACATTTCGCCCGTCTCCAAGCTCTACGAGCCGGTGAAAATGCCCTACAACTATCTCGTCGAAATGTTCTGCGACCGCATTGCCGCGAGCAAGACCTATATGGGGGAAAAGTACGGGGACGGCTGTTCGCTCGACTATTTCCTCAGGGGGAACGGGAAGGACGAAATGCATCCCGATACGGCAAGGGAGCTGGAGCGTCTTTTGCGGATGCTCGCCGAAAAGGGCGAGAAAGAGACTTTTTCCTACGTGTCTGCCGAAGTAAAAAGAAAAAAGAAGGCTCCGTTCGACTATGCGCCGGAGGAGCGAAAGAAGGAATAAGCGGTGAACGGTTCCGATATGACTGCGGCAGAGATCGCCCTTTACGATCCCGACGCCGTACTGACGGTGGCGCTCGACATCTGTGAAAGTCTGCTGGAAAACGGCGGCGAGATCCACCGCATCGAGGATACCGCCGAGCGCATCTGCCGTGCGTACGGCGCGGAAAAGGTCGAGATCTTTGCCATGACCTCGCTGATCGTCGCGACGATCACGATGAAGGATCAGCGCGATTTCACGCAGGCGCGCCGCGTGTACGGCAGCGCAAACGACCTGGCGAAGATCGAAAAACTCAACGCGCTCTCGCGCCAGATCTGCCGCGACCGTCCGGATCCCGCGCGGGTCAAGAGCGAGATCGCCGATATCAAGAAGCGGCGGACCTATTCGCTGCCCCTGCGCCTTGCGGGCTCTTTTCTCGGCGCCTTCGGGTTCGCCCTCTTTTTCGGCGGCTCATTCCTTGACGCGCTGGCGGCGGGCATGATCGGCGTTTTCGTCGGCTTCATCGACACAAAGCGGCCGAAGTATCTCAATCAGATCGCGCATACCGTCATCGTTTCGGCGATCGCCGCGCTGGTGATCGCGCTCTTCTGCAAGGCGGCGCCGTCCTCTCTCGGCATCCACGCGACGGCGGTCAACATCGCCGTGATCATGCTTCTGATCCCGGGACTGGCGCTGGGCAACGCGGTCAGGGACCTGCTGTGCGGCGAACTGATCTCAGGCGCCGTCCGTATGCTCCAGTCGATCCTTGTCGCGGCGGCGATCGCCGCGGGATTTACGGCGATCCTGCTGATCCTCCACTCCAACAGTCTGTTCATTCCCGAGAGCGTTCCGCCGCTTCCGATGATCCTCTACGCCGGCATCGGTACGCTCGGCTTTTCCCTCGTTTTCAGCGTGTCCGCAAAGAAACTGCTTTACGCCGTTCTCTGCGGGATGCTGTGCTGGTCGGTATATATGTTCTGCGAGGGGTTCTTCCATGAGAACGCTCTTTATCCGATACTGGCGGCGAGCATCGCGGGCGGCGCCGCCTGCACCTGCTACGCCGAGGTCATGGCGCGGGTCTGCAAAACGCCGACCACCGTCTTTCTGATCCCCGGTCTCATTCCGCTCGTTCCGGGACGGTCGCTCTACTATACCATGGAGCATCTCGTCCGGCAGAACTACGAAGCCGCGACGCAGAGCGGTCTGGATACGCTGTATACCTGTCTCGGGATCTCGATCGGCATCGTTTTCGTCTCGGTCGTGGTACAGATCCTCAAGAATACGGTTCAATCGGTCAGAACGCGTTTCAGGGAAAAAGCGTCAAAGAAACAAGAGTAAGGAGCAACGCCGTGAAAAAGAATTACCATACCCACACCGTGCGCTGCCGTCACGCCGACGGAAGCGAGCGCGAATATATCGAAAAGGCGATCGAAGCCGGGTTCGATACGCTCGGCTTTTCCGACCATTCGCCCTACGTTTTCAGGGACGGCTACTATTCCTCGTTCAGAATGCGTCCGGAGGAGCTTCCCGATTATGTTGACACGCTGACGGCTCTGCGCGGGGAATACCGGGACCGCATCGACGTCAAGATCGGTCTTGAAGCCGAGTTTTACCGCGATAACTGGTCGGATTATCTGAAGCTGATCGACCACAGCGGCGTGGAATATCTGATCATGGGTCAGCATTACGTGAACGGCGAATATCCAGGCGCGCCTTACAGCGGCAAGGCGGACGACGACGTTTCGCGGCTCGACGCCTACGTTGCGTCGGTCATCGACGGCGCCCGCACGGGACTGTATTCCTATATCGCGCATCCCGACATGATCCGCTTTACGGGCGACCGCGGGCTTTTTGCAAAGAAACTGGAAATGATGGTCGCCGAGGTACAGAGGGAGGGACTGCCCTTTGAGATCAATATGCTCGGTCTGCGCGAGGGAAGACACTACCCGTCGGAACTCTTCCTCTCGATTCTGGAGAAGCGGAAAGCCGACGTGATCTTAGGGTCGGACGCGCACGAGCCCCGCTGGGTCTTCCATCGTGAAACCTACGAAAGAGCTCTGGCGCTCGTCGACCGCTACCACCTGCATCTCACGGAGGAGATCGATACCTGCCGCCTGAAAAAGCACGGGCTTTTGTGAGAGATATCTGATACAAAACGGAGGAAAACGGCATGAAGATCACACCCGTCAAAGGAACGAACGACTATCTGCCCGCCGATACCGCCCTGCGCGACGGTCTGCAGGCGAAGATCCTTGAAGTATACAGAGCCGCGGGCTACGACCGCGTCACCACGCCGATCCTGGAGGATATTGAAAATCTGGACAAGAGCGACGGCGGGGACAATCTCAATCTGATCTTCAAGGTGCTCAAGCGCGGAGAGAAACTCGAGGAGGCGCTGCAAAGCGGCGATCCCTCGGCGCTCGCGGACATGGGACTGCGCTACGATCTGACCCTGCCGCTCTGCCGCTATTACGCCAACAACCGCGCGAACCTTCCGCACCCCTTCAAGTGCATTCAGACCGACCGCGTCTACCGCGCGGAACGCCCGCAGAAGGGGCGGCTGCGCGAATTCTGGCAGTGCGATATCGACGTTCTGGGCGACGAGCGTCCCGAATGCGAGATCGAACTGATCCACACCACCGCCAAGGCGCTGATGGCGCTGGGTTTCAGGGGATTTACCGTCAAGGTCAACGACCGCCGCGTCCTGCGCGGAGTGCTTGCCTCCTGCGGCTTTGAGCCCGGGACCTTCGATAGCGTCTGCATCTCGCTCGACAAGCTTGACAAGATCGGCGAAGAGGGCGTGCGGGCGGAGCTGAACGGCAAGGGCTGTCCCGAAAGCGCCGTCGACGCGCTGACCGAGCTCTTTTCGGGCGGCGTCACGCTCGAGAAGGCGGCGGCGAGGATCGGGGATCCTTCGGTGCCCGCGCGGCTCTCGTCGGTCATCGACGCGTCAAAACTGTTATCGAAAGGGCAGTATGAGATCGTTTTCGATCTGACGCTGATCCGCGGGCAGGGCTACTATACCGGCACGGTCTTCGAGATCGCGATGCCGGGGTACAGAGGCGCCGTCGCCGGCGGCGGCAGATATGACGATCTGATCGGCAAATTCATCGGCGAAAAAGTGCCCGCGGTCGGTTTCTCGATCGGCTTCGAGCGCATATTCGGCATTCTCAAGGAGGAAGGCAGGACGATCGAAGGACAGAGAAAACGGCTGGGCGTGATCTACGAGGGCGCCTTCACCGACGCGCTGACGACGGCGGAAACGCTGCGCGGAAGTTACGACTGCACGCTCTTTGAAAAGCCGAAGAAACTCGGAAAACTGCTCAACGCCCTTGAAAAAGAAGGCTACGCCGGATTTGTTTACGCGGAAGCGCCGGAGAATATCCGGTGGTTCGGGCGGGAGGAATGAGAAAGCCATGAAGAGTTACGGAAGAATGGAGATCATGCGTCTGTCCGACGAAGAGATCGAAAAGACGCTGCGCGAAGAGGGCGAAAGTCTGCCCGAAGGCGTGGCGGCGATGCTGATCGAGGAACTGAAAAAGCGCAGGGAACAGCCCGAAGAGATCGATCTCGGACTGTCCGAGGAGGAACTTGCCGAACTCAACGCCGAAAGCGACGAAGAAGAAGACGAGGACGCCGGGGACGGCGAAGAGGAGGACGAAGAAGAGGCGGAAATGAGCGACGAAGAAAAACTCGCCGCTCTTGAAAAGGAGATCGAGGGACAAAACCGCGAGAGCAAAAAGATCCTGATCGTCTCGGTCACCGCCGCGGCGCTTCTCACCGCGGCAGCCGTCGCCGTTCTGCTGATCCTTCAGGCGCTCGGAAAACTGTAAAATCTACGGGGGTGTTTCACTGCGCGATCGCGCCGGATGAAACACCCCCGCTGCCGTCATATCAAAGAGCCGCGGCACCGACCGTCAAACGGAAGAAACGGATCCTATACGCATTCTCCGATTTCGGCGCGCAGACGATCCAGGATCTTTTTCTCCAGCCGCGAGATGTAGGACTGTGAGATCCCCAGGAGATCCGCGACCTCCTTCTGGGTATGTTCCCGGTTGCCGCACAGTCCGTAGCGCAGTTCGATGATCACGCGCTCCCGCTCCTCCAGACCGTTCAGCGCCCGCCTGACCGTGCGGCGGTCCTCCTCGACTTCGATCGTCGAGAATACGCCGTCCTCGTCGCTGCCCATGACGTCGGAGAGGAGCAGTTCGTTGCCGTCCTTGTCGACGTTGAGCGGCTCGTCAAAGGAGACCTCCTGCCGGAGACCGGAGGTTTTGCGGATGAACATCAGGATCTCGTTTTCGATGCAGCGCGAGGCGTAGGTCGCCAGTTTGATGCTCTTGTCGGCTTTGAAGGTGTTGATCGCTTTGATCAGGCCGATCGTGCCGATCGAAATGAGGTCCTCGATGTTGATGCCGGTGTTTTCAAACTTCTTGGCGATGTAGACGACCAGGCGCAGATTGTGCTCGATCAGCGTGTTTCTGACCGAGGGATCCACGCCGAGCAGGGCGATCAACTGCTGCTCCTCGTCCTTTTCGAGAGGCGTGGGCAGAGATTCGGCGCCGCCGATGTAATGAACGTCCTCGCGGATCAGCGAAAAGAACTGCGCGATCCGGCGGATGATGCGTTTTACGGAGAACATTTCCATACCTTCTTTCGGTAAAAAATCATAACAGCGCCGCGGGGAGGAGCGCGGGAAGCCCGCCGAAGGAGCATTTTTCGGGGCAGACCGCGATCAGCGCCTCGATGGCTTTCCCGTCCAGCGTCATCTCCCCGGCGCAAACGAGCGGAAGGCGCGCCTTCCCGGCGGCGGTAGACGCGTTGACGAACGGCGGGGAAACGGGCAGAAAGGGGAGAACCTCCGCGGACAGCAGGATGACCGGCAGACCGGAGCGCGCGTCGGTCAGCAGATTGCCGGTATCGGGGAACGCAAGGACCTCATATCCGGCGCCGCAGTAGGAGAATTTCAGTTTTACGGGCGGCAGACGTGCGCGCCGCTTCAGGATCTCGTCGAAGAGCAGCGCCGCGAAGAGCGCGGCGGAAAGACACGCGACAAGGACGACGGAGGAAAGCGTTTCCCCCGCTTTTTCTCCGATCCACGCAGAAAGAAACTGGACGGCGCCCGACAGAAAAAAACTGTCAAGATAGAAGACGAGCACCGCCGACAGGTACTTCCTGATCCCGCCGAAGGAGAAAACGACCCAAACCATGAGGAACGCCGCGGGAAAGGAGAGAACGAGCGACAGCGCGCGCGGAATGAAGAGCGAGAGCATCGCGAAGGCGCCGCCCAGCGCCGCGCCCGCCGCAATGCGCGTCTTCGACGCGCGCCTCCGGAGGATCAGAGAGGTCAGACAGAGCACCAGCGCGTCGCATACGCCGTTGAGAAGCATATAAAGGTCGGCATAGATCACGGCAAAACTTCCTTCATCAGCGCGCCGCATACACCGTCAGGCGGCGCACAGAGGTCGGCGTGGATCATGGCGCTCCTTCCTTTTTCAGCGCGCCGCATACACCGTCAAACGGCGCAAAAAGGTCGGCGCGGTTCACGGAAAGACGCCCTTTGTCGGCAGGCTGCGGCTGCGGTGAGAACAGTGTAGCAGAAACCGCTCCCAAAGGATGTCGAAAGCAAAGGAACGAAAAATAAAAAAGCCGCCGGATATCCGCGGATTTCGCGCATTTCCGGCGACCGGCGTGCATATTCGCGTCAAAGGCGGCGGATCGCTCTCCGCCCGCCGGTTATATGCCGGATTCGATCCGGCGCAGTTTTTGAGATTTTTTTGATTTTTCGATTATTTCAATATTTTTTCAAAAAAGAGTTGACAAACCTTTTTTGTTGTGCTATAATCTCTCCGTTGCGTGGGACGGAGTCTCGCATAACGGTATACAACACGCTGGTGTGGCTCAATGGCAGAGCAGCTGATTTGTAATCAGCAGGTTGTTGGTTCGACTCCGATCACCAGCTCCATAAGGGGGATTTCCCGAGCGGCCAAAGGGGGCAGACTGTAAATCTGTTGTCAGTGACTTCGGTGGTCCGAATCCACCATCCCCCACCAACACAAAAGAGCACCTTTGCGGTGCTCTTTTGTGTTGGTGGGGGATGGATTGCGAACCGGACCGCCTTTTTCGGCTCCGCCGAAAAAGTGGTGGTTCGCACTCTCCGCGCGGAGATCGGGGAGCTCGCTCACCAGGCGAAGCGCGCGAGAGTTTTCGGGCAAAGCCCGAAGGACACCAGGGGGGCAGAGATCGTCCGAAAGGGCACCTTTCGTGCAGGTGGGGGAAGGTGTCTCGTTTCAGACTGCTTTTTCGGCGTCGCCGAAAAAGCATTTTGCAATTATGCCATAATGTGCACTATAAAGATTGAAAAAGTAACCGAAAAACGTTTTCCGCGTAACCCCCCGCGGTAAAACGGTGTCTATATTGTTGAGTGGTCCGGGACACTTTGAAAATGAGAGTAAAGCCATGAATGAAAAGGAGATCATTGCGCTGTTCTTAGCGCGCGATGAAAAAGCAATAGACGAGTGCAGGACGCTGTACGGCGCCTATCTTTTGTCGATCTCCAAAAGCATTCTGCGCGATATGCGCGACAGCGAGGAATGCCTTTCAGACGCGCTTCTTGAAGCGTGGAACAGTATTCCGCCTCAGCACCCGGACAATCTCAAAGCCTATCTCGGAACGATCTGCCGCAACGGATGTCTCAACCGTTTGCGGGATGATACGCGGATGAAACGCGGCGGAGGGATGCCTGAGGCGGCGTACGAGGAACTTGAGGAATGCATACCCGAGTATGCACCGGACATAACCGACCGCCTCGCCCTGAGGGATGCACTCAACGCCTTTCTCGGAACGCTGTCAAAGCAGGCGCGGATCATTTTCGTGCAGAGATACTGGTATATGTTTTCCGTTTCCGAGATCGCGAACGATCTGGGAATGAGAGAAAACGCCGTAAAAGCATCGCTTTTCCGCACCCGAAAAAAGCTGCGGGAGCACCTGAAGAAAGAAGGTATTGCAATTTGAACGGGAAAAACGTTTTCGATTCTCTTGAGGGGATCAAAGAAGACTATATTCTTGAAGCAGCCCCGGGGCATAAAAAGAAAAGAGCAAGACTGCTGCGCGTGATCGCGCTTGTCGCCGCGGCGGCGCTGTTGCTTGCTGTCATTCCGTTCGGTATATGGATGGCGAAACGCCATGAGGATTTGCCGGTTCTCACCGAAACGTCCGACGTCACCGAAACGACAAACGTTGCAGAAGCACCGTCTGACGATGAACGGTACTATGAGCCGTATTATAACTGTTGGGACGATATAGATAAAGACGACGATATCAATATGGACGTGAGCGAAGCCCTGTTGTCGGAAGATCCCGGCAGCACACTCGATGCGGCGACGTACAGTACCGTTATTGTCCGTCCGATGGCGAAGCTGACAAGGGAACAGGTTTTGCAAAAGGTTTCTCCGTATAAGCGTACCGGCTTTGCGCTGAACGCCGACGGGGAGAGCTACACATGGTACGGTCCCGAGCAGGGATCGACGGTAGACAGTGTCGACGTGCCGTCGGAACACAACGGCAAACCGGTCACGGCGATCGGCAGACTTGCGTTTCTCGACTGTACGATTGGAAAGGTAACGATCCCCGAAGGGATAAAGCGCATCGAAAAGTATGCGTTTTACCTGACGAAGGTCACCGATCCGATGTACGTTCCCGAAACCCTGCGTGAAGTGGAGTTATCGTCGTTCCAAAGTGCGTCTTCAGGCTTCACTTACGAGAACGGAGCGATCTATTGCGCGAGCGCCGGCAATCCGCACTTTTGCCTGCTGTATCTGGGAAATAAAACGACCGAGGGGATCCACGGGGAATGCCGCGTGATCGCAAAAGGCGCGTTGAACGCGGTTTCAGGGAACGCGGAGAACCTGACGCTCCCCGCGCACGTTCTGTATATCAATTCCGGCTCGATCAAACGGGATACAATGAAACTGCAAACGATCACGATCGACGAGCGCAATGAAAACTACGAACTGAAAAGCGGATGCCTCGTTGAAAAGGACAGCGGTCGGCTGATCACCGCTCTTCCGGGCGCGGAGATCCCGCGTGACGGCAGCATCCGCGTGATCTGCGACTCCGCGTTTTATAGTCATGCACCGAAAAGCCTTGATATTCCGGAGGGTGTTGTCTCTATAGAAGACGCCGCTTTTTGGGATAATCAGGTTGGAGAGTGCGTGCTCAGACTGCCGGAGGGACTGACGAGTATCGGCAGCCGCGCATTTTGCGCGCTGCAGATCAAGGAAGTGATCCTGCCCTCGAGCGTCACGTACGTCGGCGACTATGTGTTCATGGCAAACAGAGAACTTGAAAAGTTCGTATTGTCCGACGGCCTTGTCTGGTTCGGAAACAACAACGATCTGAGCGGCCTTATCAAAGAAAACGGCGGCCTAAAAACCACTTTGCGCGACAACGTACACTATCTCGGAAGTGGGAAAAACCCGTATATCGTTGCCTTTTGTACCGACGGGGAAGCGGCGGGTGAGATCGTTTTGCCGGAAGGTGTGCATTTCATCGGCGCAAAGGCGTTTATGAATTGCCGGGAGATCACGGGGATCGCGCTGCCCGAAGGGCTGATCGTGATCGGAGAGAGCGCTTTTCAGTCCTGCTTCAAAGGAGACTCGGATACCGGATTTGCACACATTGTTTTGCCGAAGAGCTTGAAGTGCATCGGTCGAGAGGCGTTTCTCTTTGCGCGCATTTCGGATGTGCAGTTTGGTTCCGGCATTGCGACGATCCCCCATGGCGCATTTTGGGGCACCTGCCTTACGGGTAAACTGACGATCCCCGAGGGGACGGTCGTCATAGATCAAGCGGCGTTCTCGGTCAGTACGGCGTCAGAAAACCGGATCACTGATCTGGAACTGCCTTCCACGCTCAGAAGAATCGGAAACAGCGCTTTTTCGGGCTGCCGGATCACCGAACTGCACATCCCCGTGAACCTCTCTTATATCGGTGCTTTCGCTTTCAGAACCAATGCGTCGGTCATGACGCTGAAAAACGAAGAGATTTGGTCGTTTTACAAGGATTGCATTTCCTATCCTGTCGTTAACACCGTGTACGGTTCGTCGCTGAAAAAAATCACCGTTTCCGCAGGCAATAAGACCTATAGCGTTTCCGGCAACTGTCTGATTGAAAAAGCGACCGGAACGCTGCTCCTCGGCTGCAGCAATAGCGTGATCCCCGACGACGGAAGCGTTTGTTTGATCGGCAGCGGCGCGTTTTCAAATTGCCTGTTGTCTGATTTCATTCTGCCGGAGGGGATCGTGTCGATCGGTTCTTCCGCGTTTTCATCGTGTGAAAAGTTGTCGATCACACTCCCTGAAAGTCTGAAAACAATCGGAGACGGCGCTTTTTCGGGTTCGATTCTCCATTCGATCGTCCTGCCTGAAGGCTTGACGGAAATCGCCGGGAACGCGTTTGGCTCACTTCTCGTTGTCCCAAGAACTAAAGTTACGATCCTCTATCGCGGCAGCGAGGAGCAGTGGAAAGAAATTAAAATCGTGATGACTACGGACCGCGGGGTGGTAATAACCGGGCTCGATGGTGTGAAAGAGATCGTATACAATTACACCGGAGACTGAAAAGTGGAATACTGCTCAAATCCGGTAAATCTTATTTGGTACAAGTTTGAGTAGTATCACTCTGCTGTCAGGCAGAATTTCACTAAAATCTAAAAGCGCGTGACGACCCAACACAAAAGGCGTCCGACAGGACGCCTTTTGTGTTGGTGGGGGATGGATTGCGAACCGGACCGCTTTTTTCGGCACCGCCGAAAAAGTGGTGGTTGGCACTTCTTCGGGCAAATTCGCCTCGGCGAATTTGCAAGGGCGCAAGATCAGCTTTCGGGACGGATGATCGTTATGCGCCCGGGCTCACCAGGCGAAGCGCGCGAGAGTTTTCGGGCAAAGCCCGAAGGACACCGCTTTTCTGCATTTCTGTTTGACTTTTTATTTTCTTATATATGTAAAATCTTATGAACAGAGATATTTCAAAAAAACTTTGTTCAATGCGGCGCCATTCGCCGTATGCTCATCGCCTCGATCAATACGTCAAAAGAAAAAAACGATAATTGAAAAATTCATAAATTAATGCTATAATGAACTCGACAAATCGGGATTTGCGGAGGAAGAATAATGAAAAAACCTGATATCCATTTGGAAAAGGTGACTGAAGATAACGTTGAAGCTATAGTAGATCTGAATGTTTCAAAGGAACAAAGAAAATACGTTGCAAGCAACACCTGGAGTTTGATAGATGCGTATTTGTCCCTGGCGGAAGGTAAGCCTGTGTTTCCCTTTGGGATTTACAACGGGAAGACTCTGGTGGGGTTTATAATGATCAGTTACAGTAACGACTGGACAGGCTATGAGAGAGACGCGTGGCTTAACAGTGAAAACTATCGGTTTTATAAGGATAAGTATTATTATTACGTCTGGCGTTTTATGATCGATAAGAGGTTTCAACGACACGGATACGGAAGAGAAGCACTGCGGCTTGCGTTAGAGTTCATGCGGACATTTCCGTGCGGCGAAGCGGAATACTGCGTGATATCTTATGAGCCTACAAACGAACCGGCCAAAAGATTCTATGGTTCTTTCGGTTTTGAGGAGCTCAACGAGCCAGGCTATTATGAGAACGATGACGTGATCTCCGCGGTTATGAAGTTATAAGACAAATTCCGGTTTGCGGAGGGAATATAACAATAAAGAGATTAAAATAGCCAAGAGACGGATATTTGAATTAAGTATTGAAAGAACCGAGAGATTGTGATATACTGTAACCGACTTGATCCTCCGTATCAGGATGCGGGTCATGATCGGAAGGAGAACATCTGAAAGGCAAAGACGTCATGGCAACATTCACAAAAAATCACATCAAGAACACCTTTATTGAGATGCTCGAGGAGCGGCCGCTGACACAGATCACAGTCAAGGATCTGGTGAGCCGCTGCGGGATCAACCGCAATTCGTTTTATTACCACTATGAGGATCTGCCTGCGCTTATCAATGAGATCGTGATCGAAGAGGCGGACCGGATCATCGAGGCGTATCCGAAAATCAATTCGATGGAAACGGCGCTCTATGCCGTAATCGACTTTGCTTCATCGAAACGCAGGGCGATCTTACACATCTTCAATTCCGTCAACCGCGATATTTTTGAATCCGGCTTGTGGAAAGTCTGCACGTACGCAGTGACGCTCTACGGCGCTTCGTTTACCGAGCACCGTGTTATTCCGGAAAAGAATCTGCAGCTTTTGACGCATTTTTATCGCTGTGCCTGCTTCGGTTTTGCCATTGACTGGCTCAAAAACGGTATGAACGAAGAAATCAGGGAGTACATTCCGCGATTCTGCCGTCTTCACGACGGGGTGATAGAAAAAATGCTGACAAACGCAGAAGAATGAATGACAGAGTTTTCAGACAAAAACCGTCACGTGTCTGTTTTTCGGACACGTGACGGTTTTTGTCTGTTGTCAAAGCCTCTCATCGCTTGTATACTGTCAACGTAAGAAACAAAAGAGAGGTGTTGATTTTATGAAAGCAGCAAAAGCGGTAGTGAAATACCGCATACCGATCCTGATCATCGCGCTGCTTCTGATGATCCCGGCGCTGTTCGGCTATTTCGGTACGAGAGTCAATTACGATATGCTTGATTATTTGCCGTCCGATATGGATACGGTCAAAGGACAAAACGAACTCTTGGAGGAGTTCGGAAAGGGTGCGTTTTCCTTCATCATCGTGGAAAAGATGCCCGCGAAAGAGGTTTCCGAACTCAAAGGCAGGATCGAAAAGGTCGATCACGTCGAAAGCGTGGTTTGGTACGACAGTATTGCAGATCTGTCCGTTCCGATGGAACTGCTGCCTGGCAAGGTCTATAAGGCGTTCAACAACGGCGACTCTACGTTGATGGCGGTGTTCTTCGACAGTTCGACTTCTGCGGACGTGACGATGGATGCGATCAGAGAGATCCGGAAAATCGCGGGAAAGCAGTGCTTCATTTCGGGAATGTCAGCGCTGGTCACCGACCTTAAGGACCTGTGTGAAAAAGAGGAGCCGATCTACGTGGCGATCGCGGTGCTGCTGGCGCTGGCGGCGATGCTGCTCTTACTTGACAACTGGCTGATCCCGTTTGTGTTCCTTGCTTCGATCGGGACAATGATCCTGTATAATCTTGGAACGAATTATTTTCTTGGAGAGATCTCCTACATCACCAAAGCGCTGTCCGCCGTACTGCAGCTTGCCGTGACGATGGACTATTCGATCTTCCTTTGGAACAGCTACAACGAGCAAAAAGCTATGTGTTCCGACCACAAAGAAGCAATGGCGCAGGCGATTCGCGCTGCCTTCACAAGTGTGCTTGGCTCGTCGATCACGACCGTTGCAGGTTTTATCGCGCTCTGCTTCATGTCCTTTACGATGGGCAGAGATATCGGGATCGTCATGGCAAAGGGCGTGGTGCTCGGCGTTCTCGGATGCGTTACGGTACTGCCCGCGCTGATCCTGATCCTTGATAAACCGCTTGAAAAGACGATGCACCGCAGTCTGATCCCGCGCACGGGAAAACTCGCAAAGGGCGTCGTTAAGGCGTTTCCCGTTTTCCTTGTACTCTTCGCGCTGATCCTGACGCCGGCGATCTACGGCTACGCCGAAACCAACAAGGAAGTTTATTACGACATGGGCGACTGCCTGCCGGAGGATATGGCGTACGTCGCGGCGTCCGGCAAGCTGCGCGCGGAATACGACGTCGCTTCCACACACATGATCCTGACAGACGCTCGGATGAAGAGCAAGGACGTGCGCGCCATGATCGGAGAAATGGAGAAGGTCGACGGCGTCAAGTACGTTTTAGGACTGGAGTCGCTGCTCGGTCCCGACGTTCCGGAGGAATTCCTTCCGGCGTCGGTGCGCGGGATCCTGAAGAGCGACAAATGGGAACTGATCCTCATTAATTCGGCGTATAAACCGGCAAGCGAGGAAGTCAACGCGCAGATCGACGCGTTGAATACGATACTGAAAAAGTACGACGCTAACGGGATGCTGATCGGCGAGGCGTCCTGTATGAAGGATATGATCTCAACGACCGACCGCGACTTCAGGATCGTCAACATCGTTTCGATCCTCTCGATCTTTCTGATCATCGCGTTGGTCGAGAAGAGCTTCTCTCTACCGTTTATCCTGATCGCGGTGATCGAAACGGCGATCTTCATCAATCTCGGCATCCCGCATTTCATCGGGCAGAATCTGCCTTTTATCGTGCCGATCTGCATCAGCACGATCCAGCTCGGCGCTACGGTCGACTATGCGATCCTGCTGACCACGCGCTATAAGAGCGAGCGCATCGCCGGCAAGGACAAGAAGGACGCGGCCAGAACGGCGATCGGAACGTCGATCCCTTCGATCATCGTGTCAGGTATGGGATTGTTCTCCGCGACCTTCGGCGTCGCGATCTATTCGGATATCGACATCATCAGCTCGATGTGTATGCTGATGGCGCGCGGAGCCGTGATCAGTATGTTAATGGTCGTCTTCGTCCTTCCCGCGCTCCTGCTGCTTTGCGACAAACTGATCGTTCGTACGACCTTTGGCATGAAAAGCGCAGGTAAAATCGTAAAACAAGAACAATAAGGGGGTATTCGTTATGAAAAAGAAACTTTGCGCCATTCTCAGCTTATGCCTGAGTTTTGTGATGCTTATGTCCGTCGCCTGCTATGCGGTATATACGCAGAATGACGCGGTATTTGAGAAAGAAGCGGAAACGGAAAATACAGTCTTCGGCGAAAAAGCAGATAAGAATGAAACGGTGTACGTTTTTGCTTCGGCTGACGGCACGGTAAAAAAGATCCTTTCAAGCGTGGAGCTTTGCGCATCCGGCTCCGATCAGATCGTCGACAGCTCGACGCTGTCGGGGATCGAAAACGTGAAGGGGAACGAAACCTTTTCCAAATCAGAAGACGGGACGCTGACGTGGAACGCCTCGGGCAAGGATATTTCCTATATGGGCGTCGGAAACGCCGCGCTGCCTGTGTCGGTAAAGGTCACCTATACCATTGACGGAAAAGAGATGAAGCCGGAAGAAATGAAAGGTAAGTCCGGCCGTGTCAGCGTACGCTTCGATTATACAAACAATGTGAAAAAAACTGTAAAGATCGGCGAACGGGATGAGGAGATCTGCCTTCCGATGCTCGCGCTGACGGGTGCGGTGCTGAGGGAAGAAAACTGGAAAAACGTCGTTTGCGAAAACGGAAGGATCATTGGAGACGGCGCGCGGTACGCCGTGATCGGGTATACGCTGCCCGGAATGGAAGATCTTCTGTCGATCAAAGACCGTGAGGACGTAATGCCGACGATCCCGACACATTTTACCATTGAGGGCGACGTTACGGATTTTTCGATGGAAATGACGGTCACAGTCGTGACCAGCGAACCGTTCGGCAAGATCGATGCGGACGCCTTTGGCGTTACAGGCATGCTTGAAAACGGCGTCGATCAGATCTGCGAGGCTGTCAGTCAGCTGACCGACGGCGCGAAAGAGTTGTTTGAAGGTTTAGGAGCGCTTGAAGAAAAAACAGGCGAACTGATCCTTGGGGTCAAAAAACTGACAGACGGAGCGCAGAAGCTCGCAGAAGGCGTTGCCAACCTTGATAACGGCGCGGCAAAACTTGACGACGGATCGAAGTCGCTTGCCGACGGACTGGGTAAGATCACAGAAAACTACGAAGAACTGAACGGAGGCGCGGAACAGATTTTCGATGCACTTCTCAAAACCGCGCGTGATCAGTTGACCGGAGCGGGACTGGAAGTTCCGGAATTGACGAAGGATAACTATATAACGGTGTTAGAGCAGGTCGAACAGTCGCTTGACGAAGAAACGGTCAAAGCGGCTGTAAAGCAGGCGGTCGAAGCAGCGATAGAAGAAAAACGCGGGCAGATCACGGCTGCAGTCACAGAGGCTGTCAGAACCGAAGTCCGGGAAAAAGTGAAGGAGACGGTTTTTGAAAACGTGCGGGCGCAGGTCGCGCAGGCAGTGCGCGAAACGGTCGGAGCTGAAGTGCGCGCCGCGGTCGAAACGCAGGTGAAGGAGCAGGTGCTTGCCGCAGCCGAAATGGATCTGTCTTCCTACAATGAGGCATTGAACGCCGGAATGATCGACAAGACAACGAAGGCGCAGATCGACGGCGCGGTCGCCGCAAAGATGAACAGCGATCAGGTTCAGCAGGCGATCGAATCCAAAATCGACGAACAAGTGACAAACGACGGCGTCAAAGCGCTGATCGAAGCAAAAACGAAGGAGCGGATGGCGTCGGACGCGGTCAAAGCGCTGATCGAGAGTCAAACTGACGAACAGATGAAGACAGAAGCCGTCCGGACGGCGATCGAGGAGAATACCGAAAAGCAGATCTCGATCCTCATTGAAGAGAATATGTCCTCCGACGCCGTGACGGAAAAGCTCTTTGCGGCAGCCGCGGGACGCAAAAAAGTCGGTGAACTGATCGTTTCACTTAAGAGCGTCGAGACCTTCTGCGAGGGAATCAAAGACTACACCGCGGCGGTGGAAACGGCAAAGACAGGCGCGGATCAGCTTTATGCGGGCGTTTCAAAGCTGAAAGCGGGAAGCGCAGCGCTGAAAACCGGCGCATCGCAGCTCAAGGAGGGACTTGAAACGCTCGAAAGCAGTCTGCCCGCCATGAAAGACGGTGTACAAGCGCTGAAAAACGGTGAAAAAACCTTGTACGACGGTATGGAGACCTTCCGCAAAGAAGCGGTCGACCGTCTTGTCAAGCTTGCAAAGGAAGACCTGTCTGTGTTGACGGAACGCTTGCGCGCGTCCGCGGAACTGGCAAGAGAGTATAATACCTATTCCGGACTTGCTGACGGAATGACGGGAAGCGTCAAGTATATCATCCGCACGGAAGAGATCTGAAGAGCGAAACGTTTACGGGATATAAAGAAAAAGGCGATCCAAATTGATCGCTTGCATTTTTCCGGAGATAGAGAAAAGGTCGTAAAATAGGTCATGCCGATCCGAATTGACCGTTTCTCCCAGAAAAAAGCACGCAACAGCGTGCTTTTTTCAATGAAGTCGCCCTCTGCGAGGGCTAATGAAGACGCTGACGCTAATGAAGAAATGAAGACGCTCCTTCGGAGCTAATTGGGAACGATAGGCGACTTCGCTTCATTAGGCAACGAAGTTGCCGTCTTCATTAGTGAGCGAAGCGAACGCCTTCATTAGTCGGCTTTGCCGACGTCTTCATTAAACTCCCGTTTTCTCATTTCTCCTTGATTTATTCATATAATTATGCTATGATAAAAATCGGAGGTGATATTATGCGAAACGATGAACTTTCGATACAATCAATGAACTTCGCCGTCCGAATCATCAACCTCGTCAAAGACTTAAAATCAAAACACGAAACGATCATTTCCAACCAGATCGGGCGTTCCGGCACGTCGATCGGCGCGAATATCCGCGAAGTACTGATTAAATAAAATAGCGAATAACAGATCATATCCGCATCGGAACAGTCAGCGTAAGAAATAATAAACAGAGGTTGAACAGATGAAAAAAGAGGTTATCACGTTAGAAAAGATCACTTATAAAAATTATGTAAAAGTACTTTTCGGGTTGAAAGTAACCGGAAAACAAAAGAATTTCGTAGCATCGAATTTGTGCTCGTTGGCGGAAGCTTACGTCGCTTTGACGAACGGTTATCCTCCTTATCCTTTCGCCGTGTGTCGCAACGGTAAACCTATCGGATTTCTGATGATTGCATTCGGATGGACTGAAGAAGAAAGAGAAGAAGACGATCCGGATTTCATTTTTGGAAACTATTGCATCTGGAGACTTATGATCGATAAACGGTATCAGGGCAAAGGGTACGGAAGAAAAGCAATGGAACTGGCTTTAGATTTCATCCGTACCTGGCCAAGCGGTAAAAGCAAGTACTGCTGGCTGAGTTATGAACCTGAAAATGAAACGGCAAAGAACTTATATGCATCATTTGGCTTTGTTGAACAGCCTCAATACTTTAAGGGCAAGCCCGGAGAAGAGATGCCTGCTCTCTTAGAATTATAATCTTCAAATCCGGTTATGTTTTTTGCTTGGCGGCAGAGATATGCGTTACAGCCGCGAAAACTGAATGAATTACGGATAAAGCACCGAAGATATATGATGGGTATTGACAAATTCCGGTTTATCGAGATAAAGACGCATCTAAATTGATCGTTTGGAGTCAGGATAATGCATCTGAATTGATCGTTTGGATTTTTCAAAAAAACATAATAACAGCAGGTTTTTTGGGAATGCATCTAAAATGATCGTCACGCCCAACACAAAAGGCGTCCGACAGAGCGCCTTTTGTGTCGGCGGCGACTGCGATACGCTGACCTGTATTGCCGGCGGGATCGCCGAAGCCTTTTACGGCGTTCCGAAGGAGATCGCAGAGAAGGCGTATGCCTTCCTTGATGAGCGGATGAAGAAGGTTATCGGCGATTTCAGGGCCTTTGTCGGCTGCAAATCATAAATGCCGCCGACTGCCCGCTCCCGCCAAAGAAATATGCGTTTCCGGACAAAAGAGAAGGTCGACCGGGTTTGATCGACCTTCTCTTTATCCTTATCTATCGGAAATCTGTCCGACGGCGATCACTCGACCGTCACGAGGCATACGGGCGGGACCAGGTTTACGCCTTCGAGCGCGGCGGAAGTCGCGCTGACGACGTGCTCGCCCGCGTCTGCGATCGAGATCGTCACGGCGCCGTTTTCGTCGGTGACGAATTCGGTGGTCTTTCCGTCGATCACGATCTGCACGCCGGCGTCCGCCTTGTCGAATACCGGCGCCCAGTTCTCGTCAAAGCCCGCCTGTTTTGTCAGTTTCAGGGTGAACGCGTCGCCCTTTCCGACGAGGGCGGTACGCATATCGAAATAGCAATACGTGTCGGAGAAGGCGGTCGTATCCGCGAATACGTAAGCGTCAAGGAAGTCGCCCCGAACGACCTCGTCGGTCAGTCCGCCCGCCATCTTGCCGTTCAGATAGTAACTGAACGATCTGCCTTCATCGGAGCCCCAGAGCGTATAGATCGACAGACCGTACTGCGACTCTCCCGAGGCATAGCCGTCTTTTCCGTTCGGATATTCCGCCTCGTGCGCCGCGATGAACGCTTCGTCGATCGTCAGTTTTCCGTCGGCGTCAAGATCCCTGACGGTGATATCCTTCTGCGGGCATACCAGTTCTCCGTTCTGATCGACGATCGACACGTAGACCAAACACGAAAGCGCGGGCTCTGCGGTCGGCGTTTCGCCCGTCTGCACGTCGGGAGTCGGCGTTTCGTCGGTCTGCACGTCGGGAGTCGGCGTTTCGGCGGTCTGCGTTTCATCCGTTTGTACGGCGGCGGTCGGCGTTTCGGTTTTCGGCGTTTCCGTGCCGGCGCACGCGGCAAACGCGAACGCGATGAGGAACGTGAGAAGAATTGCTGCGATTTTTTTCATAGTGAAAACCCTCTTTCTATTTTTTACTGCCTTCCGGCGGTAATTCAATTTCTGCATTTTGGGCTTTCAACTGCTTTTGCGCCTTGCGCGCCGCGTTGCGCGCACGCTTGGCTCTTCTCCGTTTTTCTCTGTTTCTTTCGGGTCTGTCGTCGTTTCGCTCCGGCTTGACGCCCGCCCTTTCGAGCGCGCGGGGCCAGGGACCGAAAAACGCCTTGATCGCTTCGACCTCGCGCGGCGAAAAATCGGAGCGTTTCGGATAACGTTCCTCTCCCGATTCCTTGATATAGGCGTATTTCTCCCGCAGGAGCGCAAGGCACGCCTCCCTTGACAGGTCATCCTTCCGACGTTCCATAAAAAATACGCCTTTCCGCGGTTTTACCGCAAAAAAGCGCAACGGTTTTCAGAAAGACCCGAAAAAAGGCGATACTGCCCCTATGGGAAAACTGAAAAACGGCTGCACTTTTCATGTCCAAAAATGCCGGCGGCTTTCGCCGCCATACCAACACGTTCTGTCCGACAGGTATTCCGACTTGAGCGCAGAGAATGCGCAGTTACGGTAATGACGGTTGCGACGGATTTTCACCGAACTTCCCCCTGATCCGCTTCGTGCGGAATCGGACCGTGTGACTATTCTTTTTTTACGCGTTTCCGCGCAAGGGTATTATATCATACTTTGACGAGAAATACAATAGGAACAGCGTATTTTGTGATGAAACGGCGCAGGACGGCGAGGAATACGCCCGAACGGCCGGCGTCGACGCTTGACTTTTCGGAGGACATTTGCTATAATACCCCGAAACGGCAAAGCCGTGCGTTACGGCGTTCGGCGTGAAAACGTTCAAACGGCTTTTTGCTGAATATGCGGAGGAGAAACGAACTGCGGTATGATCTTGAATACAGAAAGACTGATCCTGCGTCCCTGGACGGAGGCGGACGCGGAAGACTGCTGCAAATACGCGAAGGATCCGGACGTGGGTCCGCGCGCCGGATGGCCGGTACATACAAGCGCCGCGGAGAGCGCGCGGATCATCAGAGAGGTTTTAATGAAGCCCGATATCTTCGCCGTCGTCCTGAAAGAGACCGGAGAGGTCGTCGGCTCCGTCGGACTCAAGAAGAACAGCGATCTTGCCTGCGGGGATGACGAGCGCGAGCTCGGCTACTGGCTCGGAAAGCCCCTGTGGGGCAGGGGACTCATGCCCGAGGCGGTGCGGGAGGTCCTCAGATACGCCTTCGAGGATTTGAAATTGAACAGGGTATGGTGCGGTCATTACGACGGCAACGAGCAGTCGAAGCGCGTGCAGGAGAAGTGCGGATTTGTGTTCGTGCGGACCGTGGAGCGCGTGGAAGTGCCCCTGCTCGGCGAGATCAGGAAGGGACACGTCCGATGCCTTGAAAGAGAGGACTGGCTGCGCCGGAAGGACCGGGCGGCATCCGGGGCGAAATACGGCGGAAAATGAAATCTCTCTTGCCGTTTCTTTCAAAACCCGGGAAGCATAACG
>JAFTCT010000111.1 GCA_017454525.1 Clostridia bacterium | reverse complement strand
GGCTCACGCCTCGGTTTTGTCATATTATTAGACAATAAGCGTTCGCCTGTCCGGACAAAACCGCAAAAGTCGCGCAAAACGGACGGGATCCCGACCATCCGTTTTGCGGGGGCTGCTCATTTGCAGGCAAATAAAACAGCCCCGTCGACATTTTGCTCCTCGGCTCACGCCTCGGTTTTGTCATATTGTTACACAATAAGCGTTCACCTGTCCGGACAAAACCGCAAAAGTCGCGCAAAACGGACGGGATCCCGACCATCCGTTTTGCGGGGGCTGCTCATTTGCAGGAAAATGAAACAGCCCCTGCGGGAACGCAGGCTTCAGTATTTATTGCGCACCTTCTCGGCGAAGCACAGGACGTCGCTGATGCGCACTTCGGCGCCGTCGTCGAGGATCGCTCTTCCGGACATCCGTCCGAACACCTGATGCTGATCGGAAGCGACGACAAGGAAATCCATGCGCGCAGCTCTGTCCAGAACCGGCTTGAAGGTCATCTCAAATCTGCCGTCGGAGGAGGAGAAGCGCCAGTCGTCCATATAGCCGCTTTCGGGAATACCGAAGGTCACGTCGTCGAGCTTGTGCGCCTTCCCGTCGAAGAAGAGGACGTTTTCGCTCGCGGCGGAGGTATCGCCGAAGCCGTATCCGATATTCCAGCCGAACGTATGCCCGTCGACGACCGTGTTGCCCGAGCCCCAGTACCAGGTGTTGTCGTAGGTCCACACGCCCCTGCCCCAGTCGAGCGTGCCGAAATCGGTCGCGGGATCGAACTCGTAGGTCTTGTTGTCGAAAACGATCCGCCCCTCGGCGCGCATACAGTTGATCTTCTGATTGTAGTAGAAGGCGTGCTTTTTGGGCCACGGGGTCGCGATCACCATCGTGTCCGCCGGCGGCTGATGCAATACGATCTCGGCGTCAAGCGTTTTTCCCTGTGAAAAGTTTTCAAAACGGCACTTGAGGTACCGCTTCCCGTCCTTCGGCTCAAAAGACATCTGCAGCCGCCTGTCGCTGTACGCCGTTACGCCGGACGACGAGTTTTCGGGCAGGCGCAGTCTGCCCATCGGAAAGGCGTTCAGCACCGTCTCGGTGTGCTCCCGCGGATGCTCGCCGAATATCAGAAGCGAGACCGACTGCAGACCGATGTAGCCGTCGTCCGAGATCGTGAACGCCGCGGCGAAGCCGTCGTTCACGACGAGATAGTAATCCCATTCCTTGATGCGGAATTTCGGCGCTCCGATCATCGAGCGGCGGTATTCCTGTACCTGACTTCTTGACCAGCCCGGCGCCCGCAGAGCCCCCTTTTCGGTCAAAAGAAGACCCGGCGCCGTAATCTCACGGTTTCTCATATTCCCTCCTGCAGGGCGATCGCCGGAAAAGCGGCAGATCGCCGGAAATGCGTTTCAAAGCGTATGAAGCGGGCTCTTCCCTTTTCACAGCGCGTCTTTGGGACAGTTCTTCACGCATTCCATACACAGAATGCACTCGGTCCCGTTTTTCCTCTTTCTCGAATTGTCGGTGACGTCCACCTCCATGGGACAGACCCGCCTGCACCGTCCGCAGTTGACGCACTTGCTGTGATCGCACTTCACGCGGAAGAGCGAAAAATAGCTCATCGGCTTCAAGAAGACCGTGACCGGGCAGATATACTTGCAGAACGCCCGGTTGTCCTTGAAGATCAGCGCGAGCGCGATCCCGACGCCGTAGTACAGGACGTTTCCGACGATGAACGCCCAGAACATGACGCGCTCGATATGCCCGACCCTGCCCAAGAACAGCGCGGCGACAAAGACGAGCGACGCCGCAAAGGTGATATACCGGATCCAGCCGATCTTTTTCCGCGGGCGCGCGGGCGTCTTATACGGAAGGAAGTCCAGGATCATCGCCGTCCAGCAGGCGTAGCCGCACCAGCCGCGCCCGAACAGAAGCGGACCGAAGATCTTGGCGACGGCGTAATGGATCGTCGCCGCCTCGAACACGCCCGTAAAGAGATAATACCAGAAGCCCTCGATCTGCATATTTTCATTGCAGATCAGCCCCAGATATATAAGCATATACGACCCGACGAGCAGCTGCACGACGCGTCTCGCGTACCTGAATTTCTTTATGAACAGGAAAACGCCGAGCGCTACCGAAGCGCCGATGTAGCTGAAATTCAGAAGATAAAACAGATTGTCCTTCGTCAGCCACAGCGTCACGGCGACCGCTTCAAACGTCAGAAATATCACGAGGGGGACTGAATACTTTTTCAGGTTCTTCATTGTCTTTCTCTTTCCGTTCCGTTTTTGTTCCGCGCGGGGCGTCAGTCGTCCTCTCTTTGTTCTTCCGACAGTTTTTCGCCGCGCAGCGCCCTGAAGCGTTCGCGCAGCTCGGCGATCAGCGCGCGGTCTTCGGCGGAAAATCTCTGATACTCACAGAAACGGTAATACGCCCTGCCGCCCGCGGACGCCGGATCGGCGTACAGGATCCTGCATTCAAAAGGGCTGTAATCGTGAATGAATTCGTCGCTTTTGCGGCGCTTCGTCAAAGACGGCACGTCCTTTTCCGCAAGAAACGCCTCGAACGACGCGACCGCTTCGTCTGACGCCGCATAGGTCGTGACGGTCGTCGGCTTCCCGAAACACGGGCGGTCGCTCAAAACGACGACCCACGCGCCCTGCTCGTTTTTTCTCAGCCGCTCGCTGTGCCGCGCGCCCCGCATATCGCTGTAACCGGGGCTGTAGGTGAATTCCTGCAGCGTTCTTCCGCTCATACCTTTTCTCCCCTATAATACTCAAAACCGGCTGACGGACAGTAAACTCCTCAGCCCTTTTTCATTGATAGTCATACCCGCTGTCCTCGCCCAGCGGCTTTTCCAACAGTTCGGGATGGGCGAAAATATGCTTGATGAGTTTCAGAGAGCGCGCGAAGTAGAAGCCGTCGGCGATCCGCTCGTCGAGCGTCGCGCCGATATCGATCACGTCGCGCACTTCCTTCGTTCCCCCGGACGTCAGCACCTCCTCCTTGTGAAGGGTGCCGATCGTGATCACGATGCTGTTGGTACCGTAATTGTTGAGATGATGATATACCGAAGGACACCGGATGCTGCCGAGGTTGCTCGCTATGATCGTCGTGAAATGCGTGTCGCCCTCCATCATCGAGCGCGGGATCTTCCCCCAGAAATCGAGCCACCGGACGACCTTGAAGATCGGGATCAGAAGGAAGCGCGGGAGCGCCGCGAGCGTGTCGAGCGTCTTGTCGATACCGCCCGTGGCGTGCTCGCTCTTTCTCGTTTCCGTGACGTCGCCGCAGATCCTGCGGCTGACCGTGTCGAGGGTGTCTTCGTCCTTCGGCTTCAGGACGATCAGCGACTCCTCCGCGCCGTCCGCAAAACGGCGTTTTGCGATGAAGCTGATCGAGATCTCATTACGCTCGTAGAGTCGGCGTCCCTGGATGAAGCGGTTCATAAGGGGACGTTCCCTGACCATGCGCGCCATACCGGTCACCGCGGCGTGAAAGAGCGTCGTTTTGTATTCCGGGTGCTCCGCGTTGCGCTTCTCAAGGTATTTCAGAAGCTCCGTCGCGTCGATCACGTCCCTCAGATACACCTCGCAGTCGGTGCGATTCGGCCAGAGATAGCCCATGATCGTCTGCAGTCCCGGCGCTTTCACGCGCCGTCCGTCCTTGCGGTCGCCCCATTTTCTTTTAATTTTCTTTTGTTCTTCCTTCTTCTCTTTTTCCGCCATGATCCTTTTTCTCCGTATCCGTCAGCGTTCCGCTTTTCCGGCTTCCTCTTTTTCAAGTTCGCGCCAGGCGACCTTGCCGACCAGCGTTTTGGGCAGTTCCGTTCTGAATTCGATCTCGCGCGGCAAAGCGTATTTCGCGACGTCGACCGAGAGTTTCCCCAGAATGCGCTCCTTGAGCGTTTCGTCCGGTTCGATCCCCTCCGCGGGGACGATGAACGCCTTGACCCTCTGCATCCGGCGGGCGTCCTTCACGCCGATCACGCAGCTGTACGCGACTTCCGGCAGACTGTCGATGACGTTCTCGATGCGCGCCGGATAGACGTTGTAGCCGTTGGTGATGATCATCCGCTTCATGCGTCCGCGGAAATAGACGTAGCCGTCGGCGTCGGTATATCCGAGATCGCCCGTGTACAGCCAGGTATCACCGTCGGGCAGGACCCGCAGCGTTTTCGCCGTTTCTTCGGGATCCTTCAGATAGCCGAGCATCAGCGTCGGTCCCTTCAGAATGATCTCGCCCTCCTCGCCCGCGGGCAGAAAATCGTCGGTGCCCGGCTTGACGATGCCGTAGACCGTGTCGGGAAAGGGGATCCCGATGCTGCCTTCGCGGTATTCGTCTCTCGGCGTCAGACAGCTGGCGGTCACGCATTCGGTCAGTCCGTACCCCTCGCGCACCTGAATGTGCGCGTTGTGCGCCGCGAGAAAGGCGTCGATCTTCTTTTTGAGTTCAACCGACAGCGAATCGCCCCCGCAGAACATCCCCATAAGGAAACTCATGTCGAGTTTCTCAAGTCCGGGGATATGCAGAAGCGCCTCGAAGATCGTCGGCACGCCGGCGATGAAGTTCGGCTTCTTCTTTTTGAGCATCTCGGCGTAACTCTTGCCGTTGAAGGTGGGCATCAGGATGCAGCAGGCGCCGTGGATCAGGACGGTGTGCAGATTGATGCCGAGCCCGAAGCCGTGAAAGAGCGGCATACAGCTGAGCATCTTCAGCCCTTTTATGAAGGTCACGCCGATCGCCTCCATCGCTTCGATGGCGCAGGCGTTGAAATTGTTGTCCGAAAGGCAGATGCCTTTGGGCTTGCCGGCGGTGCCGCCGCTGTAGAGGATCACCGACGTTCTGTTCCTGTCAAAGGGCGGTGAAGGCGGGTCTTCCGTGCGATCGCCGCGCTTCAGAAACCGCCTCCAGAGCAGATGCGGCGCGCGCGGATATTTCAGATAGTCCTTCCCCTTTTTCAGCAGATAGAGCGCCGCGAGATGCGGGGGCAGCTCGTCCTGCATCCGGCAGACGAGGATCGTCACGGCGTTCTTCGCGGCGTTCACGGCTTTCTCGACCTTTTCATAGAAAAGATCGACCGTCAGGATCATTTTGCTCTCCGAAATATCGAGATATCCCGTGATCTCGGTCTGCGCGGACAGCGGGTGCACCATGTTGGCGACCGCGCCGATCCGGTCGAGCGCGTAAAAGCAGTCCAGCGCCTGGGGCGTGTTGGGCATACAGACCGTGACCGCGTCCCCCTGCCGGACGCCCGACGCGTAAAACGCGCGCGCCGCCCGCATGATCCTGTTGACAAACTGCCGGTACACCGTCTTTTTTCCGTAGAACTCAAACGCGGGCTCGTCGGGGTACCGGCGGGCGGTCTGCTCCACGAGTTCAAACATTGACGCTTCCGGGTAGGACAGACGGTCCTTCTGTCTGTAGGGCGCCGTATTTTCCATAGGAACGTTCCTTAATGATCGTATTTTTTTCTCCCGCGCCCCGTCAGAGCTCGAGCGTCAGGTTGTTCAGTCCGAGCGAATTATAGTAGTTCGCGCTCTTCACCATCTTCATGACCATCCGGATCCCGATATGCGACATCGGATCGTCCGCCTTGTGCAGTTCGAAATAGCGCGTGGGGTCGAAGGAGGCGCAGTTGTCGCGGATACGGATGACGCGCTTCCCTTTTCTGAACACCAGACGCACGTCGACGCTGTGCTTCTTATCGTTCTCCGAAAAGGCGTGCTGAACGATATTGTTGGTCATTTCCTCGATACAGAGCGAGATCAGATTGCTGTTGCGCCTGCTCTCGCCGTGCCCGAGGCAGAATTCGCACGCGCGCTGCGAGACGGCGACCGGACCGTCTTCCCTGTCGAGCGTCATTTCAATGTAATCGCCCTCCTTCGCGCCGAAATCGCGCGGGAGCAGCGAGAAGGCGTTTGCAGAGAAAGAAAACTTCCGGTTTCTGATCCATACGGTCGCCGCGATCACGGCGAGCGTCGCCGTTTCGCCGCAGAGAAAGCCGAGCCACACGCCGTTCGTCCCCATGAATCTGCTGAGAATGAACGCAAAGAGCGCGGTGAAGGCAAAGTTCTGTATGACCGAGATCACCTGCGTGAAGCCCGTTCTGTTGACGCCCTGATAATAGTTCTTGAGCGCGGTATTGACCGAACAGGGGATAAGCGAGAGGCAGAAGAGCCGCGCGCCCGTCACCGCCATGCTCTCCGCCGCCGCATCGGTCAGGAAGAGCTTCACGACGGCGTCGGAGGCGGCGAGGATCAGAGCCGTCACCGCCGCGTCAAGAATCACGGCGTAGAAGAGCGTCGTTCTGATGAGCGCGAGCAGAGCGGGTCTGTCGTCGTCGCTGTAAAAGATCGAGGAGAGGGTCAGCGCGACCGACGCCACGCCGCCGCCGACGCAATAACAGAGATTTCCGACCGTCGATACGACCGAATACGCCGCCACGGCGGTGTTGCCGCCGACGTTCAACAGCAGTTTGTTCAGAACGAACACCAGCAGTACGAGACTGATCTGATTGATGACCGTCGGCACCCCGTATTTCACGAGCTCGGCGCATCTTTTGAATCTGATCAGTCTGAAACGGAATCTGAACAGGCAATCCTTTTTGAAAAAATAGGCGGCGCCGATGAGAACGGCGACGTAGTAACTCGCGCTGGACGCCAGTCCCATTCCGAAGGTCCCGCCACGGATCACGAAAACGTTCAGAATATCGAAAACGATATCTCCCGCCGTCATCGCGGCGACGGCGACGATCAGGCGCGTGCGGTTGCCCGAGATCTGCATGAACGGCACCATGACCTGCGCGAACATGAAGGCGGGCGCGCCGATGATGAAGCCGCGGATGTAATCCCCGGTCAAGCCGAAAACGGCGTTCGTTCCGGACGCCTCGCCCGCGCCGAGCAGTACGCAGAGCGGTTTCGTGAAGATCAGAACGGCGGCAAGTCCCAGAACAGAAACCGCCGCCGTCAGAAACATCGCCGTCGAATAGCAGCCGTCGGTCGCCTCGCGGTCGCCGCTGCCGACCGTCTTTCCGCACATGACCTGGATCCCGGCGGAAAGCATACTGCCGAACGCGGCGAACACCAGTAAAACCGGCGTCGCAAGCCCGTAGGCGGTGATCGCGTCAACGCCCAGAAATTTACCGATCATGATGCTGTCGATCAGCATACAGATCATCACCGTCATCGCCGTCAGGATCTGCGTGACGACCATCTGTTTGAAAACACGTTTGATCATTCCCGGCTCCGTTCGATCCGTTTGCCGATCACAAGCACGTTCTGACCGTTTTTATACTCGTAGCGCACTTCGTCCATGACCTTTTTGGTCAGATAAATGCCCAGTCCGCCGATCTTCCTTTCGCTTGCCGGCAGCGTGACGTCGGGATCGTCCCTTTTCAGGGGATCGTAGGGAACGCCCCTGTCGGTAAAGGTCACGCGCACCGTTTTCGGGTCGTCCGACACGTCGACCTTCACCGTCGCTTTCCCGGTGTTCGGCGCGTAGGCGTAGGAGGCGATGTTGACGAAGATCTCCTCCACGGCAAGATCGAACTGCATCCGCGTCTTCATCGGACAGCCCGCTTCTTCAAGGTGCGCGCCGACGTACCCGAGCACCTTGTCGAGGTTCTCCGTCGCCGCTTCGATCTCCAGCTCATCCGGCGCTTCGCCGCACTCCGATACCTCGAAATCGAGACTGTCGACCTTGTCGGTCAGTCTGATCAGATTTTCAAGCCAGATCGCCCGCTCCGCCGCTCTCTTTTCGTCGCCGCCGAAATGGCGGACGCTCCAGTCGATCATTTTGGCGTAGGACAGGACCCTGATCTTATTCTCGACCCCGGTGATCTTATCCTCATCCTTCGTGTTCAGATAGCGCGCAAGAACGCCGTGCCAGAATCTCTTCGACACGCCGATATCATAGCCCTGGAAACCGATCACGCCGTCGGGATCGTATTCGTAATACCCGACGTAGGCGCTGTACATATTCATAAAGTCGAAGACCGGGCGTCCGACCGACAGCGTGTCCATATCGATGACCAGCACCTCGTCGCCCGCCAAAACGATATTCTTCGTGTGAAAGTCGCCGTGGATCATGCGGTCGCTTTCGGGGATCGCCTCGGTCAATTTCAGAAGTTTTTCCCCGAGCGGACCCGGCAGCAGATCCTTCATTCTTTTCACGGAGGCGACGACCTTGTTCTTGATCGGGGGGAGCTTGCCCGCCGGCACCGCGATGGAATGGATCTTCTTCAGCATCTTCACGTATTCGGAAACGCACCAGTCGAAGCGTTCCGGCTCTTTTGCCAGGATCTTCGAGAACGAGCGGGCGTTGAGAAGCTCGAACACCGAGCCGTAGCTCTCGCCCACCCGCACCACGTCGTAGGAGATCGCGGTGGGCACGCCGAGAATGAGCGCGAGGCGCGCCACCTCCCGCTCGTGCTGTATCTCCGCCAGCGCGTCGGCGTTCTTGTAGGTCTTGACGACGTTGTCCCGGTCGATGCGGTAGACCTTGCCGTTGAATCCTTCGCCGATGACCTCGCAGCCCTCGACGGAAACGACCCTGTACGCCTTTTCAACGGTCATCATTTCGGTAAAGCCGGTCATCTCGAAGATCTCGTAGACCTCCGGAGAGACGTTCGTGATCCTCAGATCCCGATACGCTTTCTTGACGCGCAGGATCACGCGCAGTCCGGCGCTCGATATATACTGCAATTCCGCGGCGTCCAGGATCACCGCGCATTCTCCGACGCCGGCTAAACGCGCGAAGATCTCCGCCTCCGTAGCGGAGGCGTTGGCTGAATCGATCCTGCCGCGCAGTCTGACTGTTACGGTATTTTTCTCTGCCACGACGGTTCCTCCCGATGTGAAATTCTGCAAACGCTCCGTTTACCCGATCGTCAGAATATCCGAAAAACCGGTCACTTCGAAGATCTCCATGATCGTTTCGTTGACGTTCAGGAGCTTCATCGTCCCCTGCGCGTTCATCGCCTTCTGCGCCGAAAGCAGCACGCGCAGTCCGGCGGACGAGATGTACTCAAGTTTCGCAAAGTCAAAAACAAGCGACGTCAGACCGGGAAGACAGTCCTTGACGACGCGCTCCAGCTCCGGCGCCGTAACGGTGTCAAGACGTCCCTCAGGCGCAATGACCGCTCTTCCGTTTTCCACTTCTTTGTTGATCACCATGATTATTACCTCCTGTATAAACCGTTTTTTTCACGTTTTCCGCCGGCGTTCCCGCGCGGACGGCGCCCCGGGCGGTTCTTGTTATCTATACTATATCATATTATCGGCGATTTGTAAAGATTTTTTCTTATTGACTTTTTTTGCGCGGGCGGATATAATTGAAACGGACGGATAAAAGAACAAAAAACGCCGTCCTTCAATCTTCCTTCAATGTTCATGTGGGAACATCAGACGAAACGGAGGGAACGGAAATGAAAATACTGCTTGCCGAAGACGAAAAGAGAATGAACCGGGCGCTCTGTGAGATCCTTCGTCAGGAGGGCTATGAGGTGACGTCCGTCGACAACGGCGAGGACGCCCTGTACGAAATAGAGAGCGGCGTCTACGACCTGTGCGTGCTCGACGTGATGATGCCCGGCATGAACGGCTTCGCCGTCTCCAAAAAGGCGCGGGCGTCGGGCGTGCGCACGCCGATTCTGATGCTGACCGCCAAAAGCGAACTTGACGACAAGGTCGAGGGGCTGGACAGCGGCGCCGACGACTATCTGACGAAGCCCTTTCTGACAAAAGAGCTGCTCGCGCGTCTGCGCGCGCTCGGCAGGCGCAGTCTGCCGACGAACGACGGCTCTCTGACCTGCGGGGATCTGACGCTCGACGTGAAGAACGCCTTGCTGAAATGCGATAACGGGCAGAGCGTGCGCCTCGGCGAAAAGGAACTGCGGATCATCGAATACCTGATCGCCAATCAGGGGCAGGTCCTCTCGCGCGAGCAGATCGCTCTGAAAGTATGGGGCTACGAAAGCGACTCGGAGTACAACAACGTCGAGGTATATATGTCCTTCGCCCGCAGGAAACTGGCGTTTGTCGGCTCAAAGTGCGAGATCAAAGCGCTACGCGGGATCGGCTATGAATTGAGGTGCAGGGATGTTCAATAAAACAAGAAGAAAGATCGTCTTCACCGTCGTATTCTCGCTTCTCGCGCTGATGCTCGTGACCCTGACGACGATCTATATTTCCAACCTGATCGCGCTTGACAGAGACAGCCGCGAGATGCTCCGGACCTTTGCAGACCGGTATACGCTTGAAGGGCAGACGCCGCCCCCCGACGCGGAAAAACGTCCCGACGACGCGCCGGACGCGAACCCGGGCGATATGACCGAGCCGCCCGACGGACGCGGCGAGCGCCCCGGGAAGGACGAGCGCGCCTTCCGCCTTTCGACCTTCTACTCCGTCGCCTTTTCCGATGACGGCGGGGTCCTTGCGGCAAACAGCGGCAACAGCGTCCTGATGAGCGAGGAGGAACTTACGAAAACCGCCGCCGCGATCCTCAAAAAGGGCATGCAAAGCGGCAAATCCGGCAATATGACCTATCTCGTCGAAGAGCGCGACGGCTACACGCTCGTCGCGATGATCGACGGAACGATCAACAACAGCAACCAGACGGCGCTGTTTTTCCGGATGCTGATCATCGGCTCCGCCGCGACGGTCGTTATTCTCATCGTCTCGATCTTCATCGCCCGGGCGATCGTCCGTCCGCTTGAGGAGAACGACGAACGGCAGAAAAGATTCGTGTCCGACGCCGGGCACGAACTGAAAACCCCGATCGCGGTGATCTCCGCCAACAGCGAACTGCTGAAACGGCAGATCGGACAAAGCGAATGGCTTGACAACATCGACTATGAGAACGAAAAAATGTCGGCGCTGGTAAAGCATCTGCTCGATCTTTCGCACGCCGAGCGGGGAGACCTGCCAAAAGAAACGCTCGATCTGTCCAAGCTCGTTTCGGGCGAGGTCCTTCCCTTTGAAAGTCTCGCTTTTGAAAAAGGCAGACCTGTCGTTTCGTCGGTCGAAGACGGTCTGATTGTGGAAGGAAACGCAAATCAACTCCGTCAGCTCGTTTCAATACTGTTAGACAACGCGCTTTCGCACGGGACCGGCGGCGAGATCGCCCTGACGCTGAAAAAAGAAAAGCATTCGGCGCTGCTCGCCGTTTCCAACGAAGCGAAGGAAATAAGCGAGGAACAGTTTGCACATCTCTTCGACCGCTTCTATCGCGCAAACGAGGCGCGCGAGGATACGGGAGGACACTACGGGCTCGGGCTGTCGATCGCGAAGGCGATCACAGCCGCCCACGGCGGGAGTATCGCCGCCGCCTGTAAGGACGGCAGAGCGGTATTCACAGTCCTTCTGCCTCTGAACAAACGGTGAATTTATTAAATACTTTCAATCTTTCTTTAATCCTTCTCCTGTATACTGTCGTCAGAACAGAAACGGAGGAGGATTTTTCTTCAAAAAACAATGAAGCCGGGAAGTCAAAAAATATTAAAAAAATCTGAAATTTTTATTTTTCTTCAATCCTTCTTCAATCTTGACCGGTAGAATAGGAGTCAGAAAGAGACAAGAACGCAGCTTCCGCTTCTTGATCCGATAATAAATTAAGGAGGACACACAAATGAAAAAAATCATTCTCATTCTCATCGCCGTACTTCTTTCGGCGTCGCTGATCGCCTGCGGGACGGTCGGAACAATGAGTGATCATACCGGCGCCGCCTCTGATACGGAAAAAACCGTAAACGCGGGCGGCGACGCGGCGGCACAATCGGTCATCCCGGCAGATATGGATACAGCGGTATCGGAGGCGGCGGTCACGGTGCAGAACGTGATCGCAAAGGAGAGCACGTCCGACTTCACGATCGTGACGGCGGACGGCGTCTATTCCGAAAAAGACGGCGTTTACACGATCTCCGCCGCCGGCACCTACACGCTCTCGGGACTGCTCAACGGGCAGATCCTCGTGGACGCGGGCGAGGACGACGAGATCGTCATCGAGCTCGCCGGCGCGACGGTCACCTATGATCAGGATTCTCCCATAAAAATCGTATCGGCGGGCAAAGTCGAGATCTCGGCGAAAAAGGATACCGAAAACGTCGTAAACGACGCGCGCGCCGTCAAGAAGAGCGACGACGAATCGCAGGGCGAAGGCGCGATCTGGGCAAAGTGCGATCTCAAGCTCAAGGGAAACGGCGTACTGGTCGTCACCGGCGGCTACAACAACGGCGTCCACACCACCAAGGATCTGACGGTCAAGAACCTCTCCCTCAAGGTGATCGCGTACAACAACGCGATCAAGGGCAACGATTCGGTCACGGTCGAGAGCGGCACCGTCATCGCGATCTCAACGAACGGCGACGGGATCAAGACCGAAAACACCGACGCGAACAAGAAGGGCGAAACCAGGGGAGACGTCAAGATCTCGGGCGGCACGGTCAGCGTTTACGCGGCGGGCGACGGCGTCCAGGCGGCGCACGACTTCAACCTGACCGCGGGCGAAGGCGAAAGCACGGCGACCGTGTATATCTTCACCGGCTCCTACAGCGAGTATACCGCGCAGAACGCCTCGACGACCTCCTATAAAGGCGTCAAGGTTCAGAACGAATTGAATGTTTCGGCAGGAAGCATCACCGTTCACAGTTATGACGACGGTCTGCACGCGGATTACGGAACCGCCTTCGAAGACGGGACAAAAGGTAAAGGCACGATCAATATTTCGGGCGGCAGCGTCACGATCGGCGTATACGCGCCGTCGAAGAGCACCGCGGGCGGCAGACCCGGCCGCGGCGGCTGGGGCGGACAGCAGACGGTTTCGGGCGCCGACGCCATCCACGCCGATTCCACGCTGAATATCTCCGGCGGCACGGTCTATATCGACAGCGCCTACGAGGGGCTGGAGGCAAACGTCATCAATATTTCGGGCGGTCAGACCCGGGTGAACGCGATCGACGACGGCGTGAACGCCACCAAAGGCGCGTCGTCCCCGCTCGTGAACGTGACGGGCGGCTTCCTCGACGTGACGGTTTCCCCGAACGGCGATACCGACGGCATCGACAGCAACGGATACTACCGGCAGAGCGGCGGGATCGTGATCACCAGAGGGCCCTCGAGCGAGATGGCTGCGGCGATCGACGCCGACGGCGGCGTCTCGGTGACCGGCGGCACGCTGATCATCCTCGGCTACGGCAGAGTCACTGCCGGCGGCAGCGTCAGGAACTATTCGCTCTCGCTGCACGCGGCGGGCAACCACACCGTGACCGTAGACGGCGTCGCCTACACCTTCTCGAACGCATCCGCCTACGGCAGAACGACCGTTTACAGCGACGTGAGCGTCACCGCCTGAAACGCATAAGAAAAAAGGGGAGGCCGTACCATTGCGCGCAGTGGTACGACCTCTCCCCTTTTTTTTCGCCCTTCACCGTCTTTTCTTCCATATTCATTCGCTCCACTCAAGGAAGAGCGTCGCCTCAACGCCTTCTTTTTTCAGGAGCGCGTCCGGCGCGGAACCGATGCGCGCCAGGCGCGTGACGGTCTTCTTCCCCTTGGAAAACGCGATCACGATCCTGTCGCCGCCCTCCAGCAGCAGGTCTCCCGGTCTGACCGTCACTTCCCTGTCGCACCGCGGCAGCGTCCACGGAAGAACGCCGAATACCCCGTCCTCCTCCGGGCGGAAACTGAAACCGACGGTCAGAGGATTGAGTTTTTCGGTCAGCAGTTTCGCCGGCTCGTTGTCCTCAAGCGAAGCGTAATACGTCCTGTCCCCGGTCCTGATCACCAGAACGGCTCTGGGACGGATGCGTTCGATATCGGGAATACTCACCTTCTTCATTCCTTTTCCTTCCTTTTTCACTTTTCTTCTTTCAGTATCAGTTCCATGAGCGTTTCCTTGGGCTTCATGCCCATCCGGTCGTAGAACGCCTTTGCGGGACCGTTCCCTTCCCAGACGTTCAACGTGACCTCATAGCAGCCCAGTTTTACGGCTTCGGTCTTCACGTATTCGAAAAGACGCGTACCGACGCCCTTTCCCCGCGCGCTTTCGTCCACGCAGAGATCGTCGATATAGAGCGATCTGAACGGAACGAGGTTTTCGGCTTTTTTGGGCTCTCTGATCTCACAGAGCGCATACCCGAGGACCGTTTCACCCTCCTCGGCAACGAAGGACAGGCGCGTTTCGTCCTCGAATATTTCAAAGAGCTGTTCTTTTGTATATTTCGTCGTCCCGGATACGAAAATATCCGGCCGGATCGCGGCGTGCACCTCCAGTACCTGACCGAGCAGCGCAAGGATCTGCCGCGCGTCTTTTCTTTCCGCCCTTCTGACAATCATCACTGTGCCCTCTCTTTTCCGCTTGCTGCATCTCCATTATAGAGCAAAACCCGCCGCAGGTCAACCGATTTTTTCAAAAATATTCTTCTGAATATCTCAAAAGACCGTCAGCCGGAATAAAAGAACCGCTTTCCTGCGTGAACAGCCGCGCAAAACAAAAAATCCTCGCGTTGATATAGACGGCGCCGTTGTCGCCGTTCCGGTAGAGTCGATGATCGTCAGGCTGCCGCGCACGTCGAGCATCAGCGCGCCGTTCACCGCCGCGGTCTTCGCGCCGTCGATCCGCTCCTCTCTTACGTATAATATCCTAACATATTTCCTAACGCGGGCGCGCGCGTCAAGTAAACCGTCGCAAACGGTAATAAAAAAGTCGCAGGCGGTCTTTCGCCTCAAAAAACACCTTCCGGAACAAGTCCGGAACAAGGCGCGGCGTTTTTTTTGGAAAATCCATTGAAATAAAACGAAAAGTGTGCTATAGTATAGGGGAGGTCAGAAAGACCCGAAGAAAAACAGGAGGACGTTCTCATGAAAAAGAGTCTCAGCATTATTCTTTGTCTGGCATTGATCCTCGGCACAGTGATGATCTTCGCTTCCTGCAGTGAAAAGAAGACCTACAAGATCGCCGTTGTCACCGACGTCGGTCAGCTCATGGACAAGGGCTTCAACCAGGGCACTTACGAAGGCGCAAAGGCCTATGCGGAAGCAAAAAAAATCGATTATAAGTACTATCAGCCGGCGAACGGCGCGGACGCGTCCGACAACGACCGTATCGACGCGATGAAGCAGGCGATCAACAACGGCGCCGAGATCATCGTCGCGCCCGGCTTCCTTCAGGCGACCGCCATGGAGACCGTCGCGAAGGAAAACCCGAACGTCAAATTCGTCTTTGTGGACGGCTGGGCGCTCGGCCTCAAGAACGTGACCGCGATCGTTTATAAGGAACAGGAATCGGGCTACCTTGCCGGCTACGCCGCCGTTAAGGAAGGCTACACCAAACTCGGCTTCACGGGCGGCGGCGGCGGCACCAACCCCGCGGTCAACCGTTTCGGCTACGGCTTTATCCAGGGCGCTGAAGCCGCCGCAAAGGAAATCGGCGTCAACGTCGAAATGAAATACTCCTTCAAATACGGCAACACCTTCCAGCCGTCCACCGAACTGCAGACGCAGATCTCCGGCTGGTACGCAGCGGGCACCGAAGTCGTCTTCGCGTGCGGCGGTTCGATGTTCCAGTCGGTCAAATCCGCAGCCGGCGAATATGACAGCGCCAGGATCATCGGCGTCGACGTCGACCAGTCCGGCGAGAGCGAAAAGGTCATCACCTCCGCGGTGAAGGGTCTGGCAGCTTCCGTTGAAAGAGTTTTGGGACAGTACTTCGACGGCAAATGGGACGCTGAACTTGCCGACAAGGCGCAGAACCTCGGCGCAGCGGAAGACTCCACGGGTCTCCCCACCGCTACCTGGAGAATGACCAAGTTCACGGTCGACCAGTACAAAGCGCTCTTTGAGAAGATCAAGAAGGGCGAGATCGTTCCCGTCGCGGATGTCCCCGAAGACGTGACAGCCGGCTGGGAGAAGGTCGTCGTGACGATCGAAGCGTAATCTGAAAAAAAGGGGGATGGCGGCGTCGCCGTCCCCTTTTCTTTTCCTTCAATCGTTCAATCACTCAAAGGAGTACGGTATGGAAAACCCGAATCCCTATATCATCGAAATGCGGGGCATCACGAAGGAGTTTCCCGGCATCATCGCCAACGACAACGTCACCCTGCGGCTGAAAAAGGGCGAGATTCACGCGCTGCTCGGCGAGAACGGCGCCGGTAAATCGACTTTGATGTCGGTGCTTTTCGGACTGTATCAGCCCGAAAAGGGCGAGATCTATAAAAACGGCAAAAAAGTGACGATCAACAGCCCCAACGACGCAAACGCCCTCGGCATCGGCATGGTCCACCAGCACTTCAAGCTCGTGGAGGTCTTTTCGGTGCTCGACAATATTATTCTGGGCGTCGAACCGACCGCCGCCGGTTTTCTCAAGAAGAAAGCGGCGCGGGCGCGCATCCTCGAACTGTCCGCGAAATACGGTCTGAACGTCGATCCCGACGCGCTGGTGGAGGACATCACCGTCGGGATGCAGCAACGCACCGAGATCTTAAAAATGCTCTACCGGGAGAACGAGGTGCTGATCTTCGACGAACCGACCGCGGTGCTGACGCCGCAGGAGATCGAGGAACTGATGCAGATCATGAAGGGCCTCGCAAAGGAGGGCAAATCGATCCTCTTCATCTCCCACAAGCTCTCCGAGATCATGGAGGTCGCCGACCGCTGTACGGTCCTGCGCAAGGGCAAATACGTCGGAACGGTCAACATCTGCGACACGACCAAGGAGGAGCTGTCGGCGATGATGATCGGCAGGGACGTCAAATTCACCGTGGACAAGGACCCCGCCGAGCCGAAGGAGGAGGTCCTGCGCGTCGAGCATCTGTCGGTGCGCAGCAAACTGCACAAGAAGAACGCGGTGAACGACGTTTCGCTCTCGGTACGCGCGGGCGAGATCGTGTGCGTGGCGGGCATCGACGGAAACGGACAGAGCGAATTCATCGCGGCGCTGACCGGTCTTGAAAAACCGCTGCCCGGCGCAAGGATCCTTCTGTGCGGGGAGGACGTCGTCAAAAAGAGCGTCCGCTACAAGAACACGCACGGCGTCAGCCACATTCCCGAAGACCGCCACAAGCACGGTCTGATACTCGACTACACGCTCGAGGAAAATCTGGTCCTCCAGCGCTATTTTGAAAAAGATTTTCAGAAGCACGGCTTCATCCGCTTCGACGAGGTGCGCGCCTACGCCGAAGATCTGATCGGAAAATACGACGTGCGCTCCGGGCAGGGCCCGGTGACGGTCGCGCGCAGTATGTCGGGCGGCAATCAGCAGAAAGCCATCCTCGCGCGCGAGATCGAAAGAAAACACAAGCTGCTCATCGCCGTGCAGCCGACCAGAGGTCTCGACGTCGGCGCGATCGAATTCATTCACGAACAGATCGTCAGGACCAGGGACGAGGGCGCCGGCGTCCTGCTCGTATCGCTCGAGCTTGACGAGGTCATGAACCTCTCCGACCGGATCCTCGTGATGTACGAGGGAGAGATCGTCGGAGAATTCGATCCTAAGACCGTTTCGGTGCAGGAGCTCGGCCTCTATATGGCGGGCGCAAAAAGACAAAATGCAAAAGGAGGGGAAGCGCATGAAGAATAGAAACGCATCCGGCGCCGTCCGAACGTCCTTCTTCAAAAGAGCGGGCACGCGCTCGGTGATCGCTTCTCTGCTCTGCATCCTCGGCGGCCTGCTCGTCGGCTTCATCGTGCTGGCGGCGCTCGCCGCGTTTGCCGAGGATATCCCCTTTTCCGACGCGATCACCGGGATCCTGACGGTCCTGGAGGGACCCTTCTCGGGCGGCAGCGGCAACATCCTCTTCCAGCTCGGAAATATGCTCTTCTCGTCCACGCCTCTGATCCTGACCGGCCTTTCGGTCGCGCTGGCGTTCAAGACGGGACTGTTCAACATCGGCGCGCCCGGGCAGTATCTGATGGGCGCGATGGGCGCGCTGCTCATTTCGCTCTCGATCCCCACGACGTCGGTTCCCGCGTGGCTCGTCTGGACCCTCGCCTTTTTGGGCGGCACGGCGCTCGGCGTCCTGTGGGGCGCGATCCCGGGCTTCTTCAAGGCGCGCTTCAACGTCAACGAGGTCATCGTCTGCATCATGACCAACTGGATCGCCGCCAACGTCGTATCATGGGTGTTCAAGGCGACGGATAAACTGTTCATCAACTACGCCGAAACGAAAATGAACTTCATCCGCAAAACGGCGACCAACGGCGTGTCGACGTGGACGCTCGGACTGGACAAGCTCTTCGGCGGCTCCTATATGGACGTCAGCATCTTCATCGCGATCATCATCGCGATCGTCCTCTATATCGTCCTGAACAAGACGACCTTCGGGTATGAACTCAAGGCGTGCGGCTTCAACCGCAGCGCCTCGAAATACGCCGGGATGAACGAGAAGCGCAATATCATCCTCTCGATGGCGATCGCCGGCGGGCTCGCGGCGGCGGGCGCGGCGCTCTGGTGCCTCAACGGCGCGCAGGACTTCAAGTGGGATACCTACCTGTCCCTGCCCGCGGACGGCTTCAACGGCATCCCCGCGGCGCTGCTGGCGAGCAACAACCCTCTGGGCGTGATCTTCTCGGCGATCTTCCTGAAGTATATCGGCGTGGGCGGCTCCAACCTCGCGGCGCAGACCTCCTTCAACGAGTACGTCTCGCCTCTGATCGTCGCCGTCATCATCTACTTCGCGGGCTTCTCCAAGCTCATCAAGGAACTGCTCGGCAGGCGGAAAAGAGAAAAGAATATCGACGTCCGCTTCGCGCCGGCGCACGACCCGGAGCAGGTAAGGCGTGAAACCGCCGAGGACCGTCCGGACGGCGAAAACGCACCCGGCGCGCCGCCCGAACCGGATGAAACGCCGACCGACACGGACGAAGCGCCGCCCGAGCCGGACGACAGGCAGTCCGGGCAGGACGAAACGCAAACTGAAAGCCGATCCGCGAAAGGAGGGGAAAACGCATGATCTTCCTGCTTCAGAAAACGCTGATCTTTACCATTCCTCTGCTCATCGTGGCGCTGGCGGGTATGTACGCGGAGCGCAGCGGCATCATCAATATCGCGCTCGACGGCATTATGATCTTCGGCTCGTTCGTCGGCGCGCTCGCCGCTTACCTTCTGCGCCGAAACCCCTTCTTCGTAGACCATAATCAACTGACCTTCCTCATCTGTATGCTGATCGCGGCGATCGCAGGCGCGCTCTTCTCGCTGCTTCTGTCCTTCTCGGCAATCAACCTGAAGGCCGATCAGACGATCGGCGGCACGGCGCTGAATATGCTCGCCCCCGCCGTCGCCCTCTTCATCATCAAGGTTTTCTTCTCGAAGGATATGCTCGAAATGGAGATGGCGGTCGACAGTACCGGCAAGACAAGGGACTTCGGTTACGTCATCCTCAACGAGGATATGAACGCCGTCGGACGCGTCTTCTTCGACAAGGCGTATATCTCGACCTTCATCGCGATCGCGCTGTTCATCGTGCTCTCGGTCTGGATCTATAAGACAAAGACCGGTCTGCGCCTGCGCGCCTGCGGCGAACATCCCCAGGCGGCGGCGAGCGTCGGCATCGACGTCAACCGGATGCGCTATCTCGGCACGACGGTCTCGGGCGCGCTCGCGGGCTTCGGCGGCTATATCTATATCGCCACCGTCGCGAACGGCACCGCGTCGGGCGCCGTGGCGGGCATGGGCTTCCTCGCCCTCGCCATCATGATCTTCGGAAACTGGAAACCGCTCGGCATCGCCTTCGGCGCCCTGCTCTTCGGCTTCCTCAAGTGCCTGGGCGTGATCTACGACCAGTTGAGCGTCACGATCGACGGCAAAGAGGTCTACTTCCTGAAGGAGCTGAACCTCCCGATGTATTTCTACAATCTGATCCCATACGTCGTCGTGCTGATCGTTCTGGCGTTCACGTCAAAGAAATCGCGCGCGCCCAAGGCGGAAGGCGTTCCCTACGAAAAAGGAATGCGCTGAACGCCTGCGCTTTCAGCGCGTAATGATCAAAACCGGCAAGCGGCTTGACGCCGCTTGCCGGTTTTGACGCTTTCGGCTTCAAAAAACCAATGCTTTTTTCTTCATCACAAACGCTTTCTTTTATCGCCGGATAAAGCAAATACCTGCGTCCGACAAAACGAACGGCGCATTACTGCTCCACCGGAACAATTACGCGCGGCGCTGCGGTGCAGCGGAGCGCGCCCTTTAGGCGCCACCCTTTGTTAAAGGGTGGCGAAGGAGCCTTCTCCGATGGGAGAAGGTGGCGCTTGCCGCCGGATGAGGCAAAACACTACCGTTGGGCTATGGCGTCGGCGAAGCCGACAAAACTCTGTCTTGATTATATGTGATAAATCTGATGTCGGTAATGAAAACCTTATCTTTTTTCTATTTTTTCTTTCTTTAAAAAATTTGTTTGCAGTCTGTTTTATTTATGGTAT
>JAFTCT010000110.1 GCA_017454525.1 Clostridia bacterium | reverse complement strand
TCCGGAAGCCGCCCGCCAAATGGCTACAGTAATTTGATAACCGCTCTAGCCGGAGGTCTGGCCCAGCGATGCCCGCGCCACTCTCTTTGCAGTTGACAGGACTCTCTTTCGTTTGAATATATTCTCCTATATTATATGCTGTTATCTAAAACCGGAACCAAGTTACAGATTGCAATCTATAAAAAATACTGCAAAAGTGCATAAATACGAAACGTCGCGTTTCCTTCTTTCATGCCGGAACGCCGTCATTCCCCGTACTGATCGTCCGGCAGTTCCTCGACGTCGGCAAAGGGATCGGCGACTTCGCCCGCTTCGGCGCGCGCGATGTTGTCGATATGCTCCTCCAGCGTATCGGCGAAGAAGCTGTAGCCCGATTTCGTGCCGACGAAATAGTAGGCGGTGCATTCCGAGTCGGGATAGAGCGCGGCGTTGATCGATTCGCGCGTCGGCGTGACGATCGGTCCGGGCGGCAGCCCGGCGTAGCGATAACTGTTGTAGGGCGTTTCGAAATTCTTTTCAAAATCGCCGAACTGCAGCGACACCGTATATCCCAGGTGCTTTAAGACGTACTGGACGGTCACGTTGCTCTCAAGTCTGCCGCCGATGTTCTCATAGGCGGGATTGTTGAGGCGGTTATAGAAGACGGCGCTGATCTTCGAGCGCTCCTCGGGGCGCGCTTCCTTTTCGAGGATCGAGGCGAGCGTCACGATGTCGGTGAAGGTCATCCTGACGTTGGGATAGTATTCGGCGAGGTATTCCTCGTGCTTCTTGAGATAACTCTTTTTGACGTTTTTGTTGAACTCGGCGAGCATTTTCGAAACGACGTGCTTCGCGGCGGCGGTGCCTTTGATCTCTCCCTCCGCGTCGGTATAGGAATCGTAGACGAAATAGGTGTCGGGGTAGAGATAGCCCTCCAGGCGGTAGAGCTGTCCCGCGTTCTCCCCGATCGCGCCGTCAAGGAACCAGTAGGTCTCGCGCTTGCTGTTCAAAAAGGGATATTGGTCGAAAGGCGCCTCGTTGATGACGTATTCGAAGCCCTTGCGCGTACCGATCCCTTTGGAAACGAAGAGGTCGATGATGTCGTCGACGGTATAGCCCTCGGGCACCGTGACCGGGACCGTCGAACGCTCCTCCGCCTTTGGCGCGAACAGCTGCAGAAGCAGGTCGTACCCCATCGCGGTGGTCGCCGTCTGGGTGCCGGGAATGAGCGTGACGTTGTTCTTATGGCGCAGTTTGGCATAGAACGCGAAGACGCCGGGATGCTTGATGATATGCTGATCGTACAGCTGCTCCGCCAGATCCTTGACCGTCGGATATTCGCCCGTCAGCGTCACCTCGACGTCAACGCCCTCCTTGCCCAGAGCGAACACGTCCTTCGCCACGTCGACGGCGTACATACTCAGCGCCACCGAAACGATCAGCACGATGAGCAGATAGAGCACCGTGAAGGCGATCGCGAAAATGGTGCTGTTCCTGCGTCTCTTCACGATCTTCGGCGGAAGCGCCTCCTCTTCCTCTTCGGGCTCCTCTTCCCTTTTGGGGGCCTTTACGGCGGGCGTCACCCTGGTCGCGGCGCCCTTGTCGTTCTTTTTCTTTTTGGAAGAGTCCTTCGGTTCGTCCTGCGAAAGCGCGCCGTCCGCGCGCTTCCCTTCGGGACAGGGGCCGTTCATATCGGGCGTCCCGTCTCCGGGCGCACCCTTCTTTTTATTCTTTTCCTGGTCGTTCAAAACAATAACGCATCCTTTCAGAGTCCGGCGTCGGGCGCCGTGATCGGTCCGGGCAGTCTGATGACCCGGAAAACGGTCAGTACGAAGAGCAGTATGCACAGAAGGAAGGTGGGCGAGAGCACTTCAAGCACGGGAGAAAAGAAGTTCTCTTTGCGCTTCACCGGCGCGTCGGAGGGCAGTCCGGAGGTGCTGTACCCCGCGAAGATCCGCTCCCCTTCCCCGAGCGCGAGCATCACGGCGAGCAGGAACGCGACGCCCGTCAGATAGAAGACGATGACGCCCGCCTCCGCTGAAATGAAATTCAGCACGAAGGGCAGCGCGAAGAGCGAGAAGAGATTATACAGCGCGTGCAGGACCGCCGAAGCGAGCACCGAACGGACGGTGTAGGCGGCGAACCCCAGAACCAGTCCGGCAAGGAAATAATAGGGAAATTTTTTGATATCGAAATGCAGGATCGCGAAATACAGGGCGGTGATCAGCACCGAGGGCAGCATCCCGTAGCGCCGGTATTCCGACAGCATTACCCCACGGAAGAAGAATTCTTCACAGAACGCCGGCACGACGCCGAGCGTCAGACCGACGAGGAAAACGGTGTCCGCGTCGGAGAAATAATCGCCGTGAAAGAGCAGCGCCGCGTCGTAGGCGAGTTCCCCGCCGACGTCCGCGCCGACGCGGACGATGTTGATCAGCACCGCGCCCAGCGCCATCACGATAAAGAGCAGTAAGACCAGCGACACGCCCGAGAAGCCGAAGGAGATCAGTTTCAGGTCGGAGGCGTATCCCTTTCTGCGCATCTTGACGTAGATCACGCCCGGCAGGACGAAGACCAGCAGTTCCGCCGCGCTGTAGGAGAGGCAGAGTGCCGTCAGACTGTCAAACGTCGCTTTTTTGAGCAGGACCTGCACGAATACCGAAAGAACCCCCGTAAAGATCACGAGCAAGGGCGCGGTAAAGGCGCTTTTTTTGATGCGTTCAAGCATTGCAGAGCGTCACCCCCCTTTCGGTGATGACCGCGTTCACGCGGCGGTCGAACCGTCCGTGCGGCAGTTCGTCGTACAGCAGCTCCGAGAAGCATACGCCCGCCGAGAAGCCGCCGAACCGCGAAAGAAACCGGTCGTAATACCCTTTTCCGTAGCCGAGTCTGCATCCGCTCTTGTCAAAGGCGAGTCCCGGCACGATCAGAAAGCCGTCCGGCCCCTTCAAGAGGTCGGCGGGCACCTCCGGCGCGTCTTCCGACGGCTCGCGCACGCCGAAAGCGCCGGGGGAAAGTTCGTCAAGAGAAGAAACGTACCGGAAGGTCATCTCGCCCGGCGTGCGCTCGCAGCGCGGCAGGGCGACGCTGCGCCCCCGGCGCAGCGCTTCGACGATCAGCGGCAGAACGTCGGTCTCGCTTTTGATCGGCATATAGAACAGAAGGAGTCCGGCGTGACGGTAACTGACGAGCTGTGAAATATAGCGTCCGATCTTCTCTTCCGCCGCACGGCGCTCTTCTCCCGTGACCGCCGCGCGCAGTTTTGCGCATTCTTCGCGCAGAATCGATTTATCGTCGCGCGTTCCCATCGCCTTTTCCTCCTTCCCTTTTCGGATGACGCGTCCGATTCTCCCGGTATTTTTATACGGGCAGGATCGCGCGCTCGATGCGGTCCGCCTCCGCCTGACCTGCCAGAAGGCGCACCAGCGTCAGACCGAACTCAAAAGCGGCGCCCGGACCGACGCCGGTCACGGTTCTGCCGTCGACCACGACCGCGCGTTTTCTGATCGCGGCGCCGGTGAGCATCTTTTCAAAGCCGGGATAGCAGATCATCTGCTTCCCCGCCGACAGCCCCGCTTCGGCGAGCACGATCGGCGCGGCGCAGATCGCGGCGGTGATCCCGCCGGACGCCGCGCAGCGCTTCAGCGCGTCCAGCACCGCGGGCGACCTTTTCAGGTTGTCCGCGCCCGGCATCCCGCCGGGCAGAACGACCGCCTCGAGCGCGGCGTCTTCGAGCTCCGCCGCCGTCATATCGGCGACGATCCCGACCCCGTGCGCGCCCTTTACCGTCCGGTCGTCCGAAACGGAAACGGTGCGGACGTCCAGTCCCGCGCGAAGCATCAGATCGAGCGGGCAGATCGCTTCCGCTTCCTCAAAGCCGTTTGCCAAAAAGAGTGCGATCATAGTATCTCTCCTTATTTCCTCATTTTAATCCCGTCAGGGCGAGAAGATCCTCAAAAATCTCTTCGGGATCGCGCACCTCGCCGTTTTTGCTTGCCGCCACCCGCGCCCAGGAAAGCCTGTCCGCCGCGTAGAGCGCGGCGCGGTAGGCGCGGTCGAGGTGCGTCTTGTCCTTTTCATGGATGTCGACTGTCCGTCCGGTCTCCTTTGCGCGCTTTGCGATCAGCTTCCGGCAGATCTCCGGCGGCATCTCGATATAGACGGTATGGTCGGGCTCGGGCAGACCGAGCTTGACGTACTCGAAATCGAAGAGCCAGTCAAGGAAGCCGTCCCATTCGCTTTCGGGCAGCTTGGCAAGTTGATGCACGGCGTTGGCGCTGGTATAGCGGTCGGCGATGAGCACCGCGTTTTCCTTTTCGTAAAGCGCTTTCCAGACCTTCTTGTAGGAAACGTACCGGTCGGCGGCAAAGAGCGTCGACGCGGCGTAGGCGTTATTGTCCTCGGGCTTCTGTCCGAGTTCGCCCGACAGATACATTTTGACGAGAGACGAACTGTCGCATTCATACATCGGGAAGGAAATGAGATCGTTCTCCACGCCTTTTTTCGTCAGGTACGCGCGCAGCATACGCGTCTGCGTTCCCTTGCCCGAGCCGTCCAGCCCGTCGATCACGATGAGTTTGCTCACTTTGTCAACCTCTTTTTTACTCCGGAAATCCGGACCGTATTATTCTTCGCTTCTCATGCGGATCTCGTTCCATTCGGAGGGCGTGATCAGCACGGTGCGCGGCTTCTGCCCTTCGGGCGGAGAAACGATGCCGCGCTTCTCCATTTCGTCGATCAGCTTTGCGGCGCGGCCGTAGCCGAGCGACAGACGTCTCTGAATGAGCGAGGTCGAGATCTTGCCCGATTCGACCGCCAGATCGATGGCGGAGCGGAGCATGGGATCCTCTTCGCCGTCGTCGCCGGCGGAAATATCGGCGTCGGCGGTCTGCTTTTTGCCCTTCGTGCCGCACAGCTCCGCTTCCTTCTCGATGTCGTGCATGACTTTGTCGTCGTAGATCGCTTCGGAAGAATGATCGATGACGAATTTCGTGATCTCCTCAACCTCGTTGTCGGAGACGAAGGCGCCCTGCAGACGTACCGGTTTGGTGTAGCCGGTCGGATAGAAGAGCATATCGCCTCTGCCGATCAGCTTCTCCGCGCCGGCGATATCGATAATGGTGCGGCTGTCGACCTGGCTCGATACCGTGAAGGCGATCCTCGAAGGCACGTTCGCCTTGATCAGACCGGTGATGACGTCGACCGAGGGACGCTGGGTGCCGATGATGAGGTGGATGCCCGCGGCTCTGCCCTTCGCGGCGATGCGGCAGATATTCTCCTCCACGTCGCCGGGCGCGGTGAGCATCAGGTCGGCGAGCTCGTCGATGATGATCACGAGCTGCGGCATGTGCTCCTTGTCCGGATCATCTGCCGTCACCTTGTTGTAACTGTAGATATTGCGCACGTTGACCTGCTCGATCATCTCGTAGCGGCGATCCATTTCGGTCGCCGCCCACGCGAGGGCGCCCGCCGCCTTCTTGCTGTTGGAAACCACCGGGATAATCAGGTGGGGCAGTCCGTTGTAGACGCTGAATTCGACTTTTTTGGGGTCGATCATGATCATTTTCACTTCGTCGGGCGTCGCCTTGTAGAGGATCGAAAGGATCAGGCAGTTGAGACACACCGATTTACCCGAGCCGGTGGTGCCGGCGATCAGCAGGTGCGGCATCTTCGCCAGATCAACGTACACCGGCTTGCCCCCGACGTCGACGCCGACGGCGGCGGTAAGCTTCGCCTGCGACTGCTCGAAACGGCGGTCGTCGATCAGGGTGCGCAGGTAAACGGTCTCGCGCACCTTGTTGGGCACTTCCACGCCGACGGCGGAAACGCCGGGGATCGGCGCCTCGATACGCACTCCGGAGGAGGCGAGCTGCAGAGAAATATCGTCGACCAGACTTGCGATCTGACGGACGCGCACGCCCTCGTCGGGCAGCAGCTCATAGCGCGTGATGGTCGGACCGTGGGAGATGTTGACGATCTGCGTGCGCACCTTGAAGGAGCGCAGCGTCTCGACCAGTCTTGCGCCGTTCGCCTGCAGCTCCTCGTCGGACACGCTCTCCTGCTGCGGGGGCGCGGGCGTGAGCAGTTTCACCGGCGGGAAGGTGTAATACCGTTCCTCCGCTTCCTCTTCCTTTGCGGCGATCGCCATGCGCGCCACGCTCTTTTTGCCCTCCGCCTTGCCGCCCGTCTCGTCGTCGATCGGCAGCACCGCGGGACTGCTGTCCTTCGGCACGATGCTCTCGCCGTTTCCGAAGATCTCCTCGAGGTTCACCGAGCCGCCCGCGGTCTTTTCGGCTTTGACGGTCTTCTTTTCGGGCGCGCTCTTCGTTTCGCCCCATCCCTCGGGCGCGGGACGTTCGATCACTTCGGGCTTGGTGATGCCGGTATAGCCGCTCTCCTGCTGCGCGGGAGCGCCGCCTCTGTTCACCGGGACCTTCGCGCTCTTGCGCTCGTCCTCGGCGTAGGGATTTTCGTCGATCACCGGCTTGTTATAGTATTTCACGTTCCCGTCGGGCGTCTCCGGCGGAACGAATTCGTCGTCGTCCTCGGGCGCGGGCTTGTTGTCGGACGCCGGCTTCTTTTCCTTTTTCGTGATCTTTCTCCAGAGCGCGGCAAAGGCGTTTTTGATCTTTCTGCCGAGCTTTTTAGCCAGTCCGCCGAAGAAGGCGCCGGCGTCGGACATCGAGAAGTCGATAAGGAAGATCACCTGCACGACCGCGAGCGCGACCGTCAGGATCCACGCGCCGACGGCTGTGAGCGCCTTCGTGAAAAGCCACGAGACGTACGCGCCGAAGAGGCCGCCGCCTTCGATCGATCTGCCCAGCTGGTATTCCCCGGGAGCGCCGTTTGAGCCAAACGGCGCGGTCACGACGCCCTTGTTCAGGATGAGCCCCGCCATGATCGAGACGGTCAGCATCAGCGTGACCGACAGGATGACGTTCCACTTATATTTTTTGACGTTTTTGATCTTCACGAGGAAGTAGGCGCAGTACAGAAGAATGAACGGCGTTCCGAAGGAGGCGAAGGAAAAAAGCCCCTCCAGAAAGCGCGGGAAGATCGTGAACCACGCGCTGCTGCCCGCCCAGGAAGCGATGAAGAGCACGAGCGTCAGAACGGCGAGCACGCCGAGCCCGAAGGAGATCACGCCGTATTTGTTTTTCGCAAGCCACGAGTCGGCGTCGCGCTCCGCGGGCGCGCCGACCTCTTCTTCATATTCGTTTTGCGCGTTCTTCTTTTTCTTTTCTTTCATTGCTTTACTTCCTTTCTCGTGAAGTCACGCGGCAGCGCCGCCGTCATCGGGGCGCGCCGCCTCTTTGTTTACAGTCCGCACAGCGCGGCGACGGTCGCCGCGGCGCCCGCCGCGATACAGTAGGCGGCAAAGGGGCGCAAGCCCGCTCTCTTCGTTCTTTTTGTGAGCAGGAGAATGGCAAGGATCCCCACGGCGTACGCCGAGAGCGCAGCCGCAAAGAGATGCCCCGCGGGCGGCAGAGCGTCCCGCGCGCCGTAAAGATCGGGCAGCTGGGTCGCCAGCGCCCCGGCGACCGCCGGGACAGACGTGACAAGCGCCGTCCTCACCGCTTCCTCGGCGTCCATGCCGACCAGGCGGCAGCCGATCACCGTCATGCCGCTGCGCGAAACGCCGGGCAGCAGGGCGAAGACCTGAAAAGCGCCGACCGCGCAGCCTTCGGCAAAGGTCAGCGCGCCGAGCGTTTTGCCGCGCGCCGGCAGGGCGCCCGCGCCAAGGAGCAGCGCGCCGTTCAGGATCAGCAGCGCGCCGACCGCGGCGGGCCGCAGCGCGATATACCGGTCGATAAGATCGGACAGTCCCGCGCCCGCCGTCCTCTTTATTGCGAAGTCAACGCCCGCGGCGGCGATCAGCGGCAGCGTGATATACGCCGTCGAAATGAAACGTCCTCTCGCTTCAAGCTCCTCCGCCGTGCACGCCGCGCGCCTGCGAAGGCAGCAGACGGCGCCCCGGAAGAGATCTTTCACGTCCTTGCCGCAGACGGTACATACCGCGAGCAGCGTCGAGAGATGCATGAAGACGCCCAGCGCCGTCGCCTTTTCCACGCGGAAAAAGAAATGCTCGAACAGCGCGAGATGCCCCGACGAGGAAACCGGCAGAAATTCCGCGATCCCCTGCAGCGCTCCCAACAGGATCATGAAGAGCAGTTGCAAATCAAAGGGTCTCCTTTCATATACCGATACTGACCCTTATACTATAATAACAGAATTTGCCAAAAAATACAAGATGCCGAAAAAAATTTTTTATGATTATGGGAAAATTTTTCCGAACCGTCGGCGCCCGCGCGCATTTTCCTTTGGGGATCAGAACCAGGCCGGACGAACGTAAGCGTCTCCCGCAAAAATGAGCCGCGGAACGGTCTGCTCGTTTTTTACTTCGCAAGTCTGAAAAAGAAGTTGATATATCGCAAAAAGTATGCTACAATGGAAGAGGTAAAGACAGATGTTTTCAGATATATCGAGTTGTTTTACAACAGAAAACAGTCTGCGGAATATCCTGCGGATATTCGTGCAGCCTCGGGTATATGAGTCCGGTCGAATACAGGCTCGCACACTGTGCACTCTGACGCCGGCGGCGAAGCGGTATTTTGCCTTTTTCAGGCAAACGCAGTTTGCTCTTCGCATTCGCTCCGCTCCAAAAGGCAAAACACCGCTGAAAAAGATACGTGTGAACTCTTTTTCAGCCGGTAAAGATAGCAAGTTTCACACAGGTCGGTAATGCATACGGTTGCCGCGTTACCCTCTTACAAAAAAGCAACCAATCCATTTATCATTGATAATTTTGAAGCTATTCTATCAAAGTGAAATCGGATAAAAAGTAAGCGAGGCTATTATGTCAAAATCTATTTTGTTTTTTGATACCGAGGTCGGTATTGACGACAACAAAATACACGATATCGGTGCCGTAAAACAAAACGGTACGCTTTTTCATTCTGCCTCAATAGCTGAGTTTTGCTCTTTTTGTGAAGGAACGGAATATATCTGCGGACACAATATCATTCATCACGATTTGAAGTACATTGGTGATACTTTCGATTCTGCAAAATACACGACTATTGACACGCTTTACTTGTCTCCGCTTCTTTTCCCGAAACGCCCTTATCATGCGTTGATCAAAGATGATAAATTGCAGGTCGACGAATTGAACAATCCGGTCAACGACAGTCAAAATGCGCAAAAGCTGTTTTTCGATGAGGTGAATGAGTTTTTCTCGCTGTCTCCGAAAAAGAAACAAATCTTTTGCTGTCTGCTTTATAGTTTTGAGGAATTCAAGGGATTCTTTGATTATGTGAATTTCAAGCCGTATAATTCCAACATTCAAAACTTGATCGTTTCGGAATTTGAAAACCGGATATGTGCAAACGCGGACTTGATTCCTTTGATAAAGCACTATCCACGTGAATTGGCTTATGCACTGGCGTTGATCGGCGCTGACGATGAGTTTTCGATCACTCCTCCGTGGCTGCTTCGCAATTTCCCGAAAATTGAAAACGTTATCAAATATTTACGCAATACGCCGTGTAAAAACGGATGCCCGTATTGCCGTGAAAATCTAAATATTCATAAGAGCTTAAAAAGAATATTCGGATTTGACAGTTTTCGTACATATAACGGAGAACCGCTTCAGCAAAAAGCGGCGCAGGCGGCTGTCGACGGTAAATCGCTGCTTGCGGTTTTTCCGACAGGCGGCGGGAAATCCATTACGTTTCAGTTGCCGGCGCTTATGGCCGGGAAAGCGGTTCACGGGTTGACGGTTGTAATCTCTCCGCTTCAATCGTTAATGAAAGACCAGGTCGACAATCTGAATGCATTGGGTATTACTTCCGCTGTGACTGTTAACGGTCTTCTTGATCCCATTGAACGCGCCGACGCGTACGAAAGAATTTCAAACGGATCGGCTACGATTCTTTATATTTCTCCGGAGCAGCTTCGCTCGAAATCCATCGAAAAAATGCTTGTTTCACGAAATATCGCTCGATTTGTGATAGATGAAGCACATTGTTTTTCCGCTTGGGGACAGGATTTCAGAGTTGATTATCTGTATATCGGCGATTTCATCCGTGAACTCCAAAAAAAGAAAACGGATAAAAAATCAATTCCCGTTTCTTGTTTTACCGCAACCGCAAAGCAAAAAGTCATCAGCGATATCTGCGATTATTTCAAGAAAAAACTGGATCTTGACCTTGAGATCTTCGCTTCCTCCGCATCAAGAGAAAACCTGCATTACGTTGTTCTTTTCAAAGAAACAGAGGAAGAAAAATATAATACTCTGAGAGATCTGATCGCACAGAAAGATTGTCCTACTATCGTTTACGTTTCCAGAACCAAACGCACACGCCTGCTTGCCGAAAAATTGACGGCGGACGGTTTTCCTGCGCGTCCGTTCAACGGGCAAATGGAATCAAACGACAAAATAGAAAATCAGGAAGCCTTTATCAAAAATGAGGTAAAGGTCATTGTCGCTACGTCCGCATTCGGTATGGGCGTGGATAAAAAGGACGTTCGTCTCGTTATACATTATGACATATCAGATTCTCTGGAAAACTACGTTCAGGAAGCCGGGCGAGCCGGAAGAGACCCGAGTTTGCAGGCGGAATGCTACGTTTTATTCAATAATGAAGATCTGGACAAGCATTTTATCCTGCTTAACCAATCAAAACTGAGCATCGGTGAAATCCAGCAGGTATGGAAAGCGATCAAGGATTTGACAAAACTGCGCCCCACCGTCTGCTGTTCTCCACTCGAGATCGCGAGGCAGGCGGGTTGGGACGATACGGTCTATGAAATAGAAACGCGCGTTAAAACCGCAATTTCCGCATTGGAAAATGCCGGTTACGTAAAACGCGGGCATAACGTACCGCACGTGTACGCTACAAGTATACTGGCAAAAGATATGCGCGAAGCGTCATTCCGAATCGACCAATCCGCGTTTTTTTCCGACAAACAAAAAACTGATGCAAAACGCATCGTAAAATCTTTGATCTCAAGCCGCAGTATTGCACAGGCGGGCAATGACGACGCGGAAAGCCGGGTGGATTATCTTGCCGATACTCTTGGACTGAGGAAAGACGAAGTGATTGACGCCATCAATCTTATGCGGCAGGAAAAGCTGCTTGCCGACACTCAGGATATGTCCGCCTATATCTACAGCTCTGATACCGAAAACAAATCAAAACAGTTATTAGACCGATTTGCAAAACTGGAACGGTTCTTGTTGGCGCATTTTACCGACGAAGGATGCGATTATTCGTTGAAGGAGATCAACGACGAAGCGCTGAAAGAGGGGTTATCTTTCTCTAACGTCAAGAATCTCAGAACACTGTTGTATTTTCTGACTATAAAAAATTACATACGTAAAGAGCAAGACGAATCAACGCACACTGTCACGATTGTTCCAGCGATGGCTTTGTCCGCGCTGAATGAGAAGTTTGAGCGAAGAATCGAACTGTGCAGATTTGTTTTAGAGACGTTGTTCAGAAAAGCCGTTGCCTCTGAAAACGGCAGCGATGAAAAACCGGTCGAGTTTTCACTGGTCGGGTTGTTCAACGAATATAACGCTATACCCAGAATGGATATCGGCACGTATAAAACAACCTTAACGGACGTTGAAGACGCCTTGCTTTACTTATCCAAAATCGGTGCTTTGAAAATCGAAGGCGGATTTCTTGTGCTGTATAACGGAATGGAGATACGCCGTCTCATCACAGATAACAAAGTCCGCTATAAAGCCGACGACTATAAACTGCTTGACGAGTTTTACAAAATGAAGATTCGCCAAATCCATATTGTCGGCGAATATGCAAATCTGATGGTGCGCGATTATAATACCGCACTTGAATTTGTACACGATTATTTCCAGATGGATTTCAGAAAATTCATAGCAAAGTATTTCAAAGGAGATCGCGCCAAAGAAATAGAGCGGAATATCACCCCGGGGAAATACAATCAATTGTTTGCTGAATTATCCGATATCCAGTCGGCTATCATCAACGACTCAAATTCAAAGTACATCGTTGTTGCGGCAGGCCCCGGAAGCGGTAAAACGAGGGTGCTTGTCCATAAACTCGCGTCGCTTCTTTTAATGGAAGACGTAAAGCATGAGCAACTGCTCATGGTAACTTTTTCGCGCGCAGCTGCAACGGAGTTCAAAAAACGCCTTACCGCGTTGATCGGGAACGCTTCAAAATTTGTCGAGATCAAAACGTTTCACTCCTACTGCTTTGATCTGCTGGGTAAGATCGGCAGTCTTGAGGGCGTGGAGGATGTTGTCAAAAACGCCGCTGATATGATCGAAAGCGGTGAGGTGGAGCCGGGCAGGACCACCAAAAGCGTTCTCGTTATCGATGAAGCGCAGGATATGGACGAAAATGAGTATCGTCTGATCCGTGCTTTGATAAGCAGAAATGACGATATGCGCGTTATTGCCGTGGGCGACGACGACCAGAATATTTACGAGTTCCGCGGTTCGGATTCAAAATATATGCGTGCGTTTATCGAGGATATGAACGCCGTAAAATACGAAATGACCGAAAATTTCAGAAGCTGTTCCTCCATTGTGAATCTTGCAAACCGATACGCAGAAAAATTCGGGCAGCGTATGAAATCGGAGCCCATCATTTCTGTTAGAGAAGATATGGGAAAAACCCTGATCACCCACTATGAGTGCCCCAATATGGGAATCCCGCTTGTGAAACAGTTGCTTGAAACGCGGTCAAGCGGCAGCGCGGCAGTTTTGACAAGCACAAATGACGAAGCGCTGCAAATTATGGGATTGCTTTTGAAAAACGGCGTCCGGGCGAAGTTGATACAATCCATGGACGGATTCAGGCTTAGCAATCTTGCAGAGATCAGATTTGTGTTGAATATCATCGACTCTGAACTGAACACGCCGGTCATTTCAGACGCGTTATGGGAAAAAGCAAAAGCGAAACTGCGTGCCGAGTATGCCGGAAGCGGATGCATTGATAACTGTCTGCGTTTAATGAGTGATTTCGAAAGCACTTATTCTGTAAAATACCGCAGCGACCTTGAGGAGTTTATTGCCGAATCAAATTATGAAGATTTTTACGCCGACGAAAACGAAACGGTATTCGTTTCCACAATCCATAAATCGAAAGGGCGTGAATTTGATACCGTATATCTTTTGCTGAACAATTGTCATGCGTACAAAGACGAGGAAAAACGCAAAATCTATGTTGGGCTGACAAGAGCTAAAAGTTCTTTGTACATACATTGCAACAGTGACATTCTGGACAAATGCGGAGCGGTCGGGGTCGAAGAAACATATGATGACATGCTATATACCGAACCTGATGAACTGATCCTGCAGACAACACATCGGGATGTGGTTTTGGATTATTTTAAATCCCGAAAAGATTTGATAACCTCATTGCGCAGCGGATGTTCATTAAATATCTCGGCACCGTATTTGTCAGCAGAGTTAAATGGGAGGACTGTTAATATCGCAAAGTTTTCAAAGTCTTTCTCCGAAAAACTAAGCGTTTTGTTGGACAAGGGATTTCATCCGGTTAAGGCAAACGTTCGTTTTATCGTTTGGTGGAAGGGAGAAAACGATGAAGAAGAAACGCCGGTCATTCTGGCAAATATAAAACTCGCAAAGAACTGATTATACTGTTGGAGTTGTCTTAGCAAGCACTGGATTTGGCTATCAATCCGTTGCAACTGTCGACGGCATTGCCTCGACAAGCAACGTATTTGGCAAGCAAATACCGCCTGCTTCGTCAGCCGATTGTTAGGGAGGTCTCGCCTGCCGCCTCGGTCGGTGCTTCTGCCTTCGGCAGAGGTGTCCACCGGACACCCGCACCCCTAAAACCCCGCAGGAACGGAGACATTTATGGAAAAAGAGATCTTACAGAAATATACGATATTTGAAGTAAAGCGCCAATTGGCTGAAATGGAAAAGCAGTACGGCAAGGAGCGGGTTACGGAAATGCTCGGCGAGGGTCGGGTAGCGGAGATCGACCGGAAGTTCAGAATTGCCGTAGCCGAACGGTTGGAGCCGTACTGGAAAGACATTCAGGCGTACGAACACGGCGGCATTTGGGCGCGCCTGCGCGTTGAACTCAAAAT
>JAFTCT010000022.1 GCA_017454525.1 Clostridia bacterium | reverse complement strand
GTGTTTCATTTGGCGTATTTGCGCCAAATGAAACACCCCCGGCGACGTTTTGCTCCTCGGCTCACGCCTCGGTTTTGTCATATTATTACACAATAAGCGTTCGCCTGTCCGGACAAAACCGCAAAAGTCGCGCAAAACGGACGGGATCCCGACCATCCGTTTTGCGGGGGCTGCTCATTTGCAGGCAAATGAAACAGCCCCAAAAGATCACACTTCGATCTTTCCGCCGGCGATCGCCTGTCCGCTCTTGAGCAGCGGGTCGACGACGCGTTCGAAGAATTCTTCGGTCTGTCCGGCGGCGAGGCCGGTATAGTTTTCGGGCTTCAAAAGCGAAGACAGTTCCTCCTTTTTGACGCCGAAAGCGGGGTCGGCGCAGATGCGGTCGATGAGGTCGTTGTCCAGTCCCTCCTCCTTGACGCGCTTGCCCGCCGCCATGGAATGGAGGCGCAGGCGTTCGTGGAGGTCCTGGCGGTCGCCGCCGCGGGCGACGGCGTTCATGAGGACGTTTTCGGTCGCCATGAAGGGCAGTTCTGCGCTCACGCGCCGGGCGATCATTTTCGGATAGACGACGATGCCCGAGGTGATATTGATATAGAGGTCGAGGACGGCGTCGACGGCGAGGAAGCCCTCGCTGATCGTCAGGCGGCGGTTGGCGGAGTCGTCGAGCGTACGCTCCATCCACTGTTCGCACGCCGTTTGCGCGGCGTTCTGCGCAAGGTTCACGGCATAGCGGGCAAGGGCGGTCATCCGCTCGCAGCGCATCGGATTGCGCTTATAGGGCATGGCGGAGGAGCCGACCTGGTATTTTTCAAAGGGTTCCTCGAGTTCCTTGAAGGACTGGAGGATCCTCAGGTCGTTTGCGAATTTATGGGCGGACTGGGCGATCCCCGACAGAACGTTCATGACGCGGCTGTCGGTTTTGCGCGAATAGGTCTGCCCGCTGACCGGGACGACGGCGTCGAAACCGAGTTCTTTTGCGATCATTTCCTCCGCTTTTTTGACTTTTTCGGCGTCGCCGTCAAAAAGCGCGGAGAAGCTCGCCTGGGTGCCGGTCGTGCCTTTGCTGCCGAGCAGTTTCATCGAGGAAACGAGCGCGTCGAGGTCCGCGAGGTCGAGGGTGAGGTCGTACGCCCAGAGGGCGGCGCGCTTGCCGACGGTGGTGAGCTGCGCCGGCTGGAGGTGGGTATAGGCAAGGCAGGGAAGGTCCTTGTGCGCAAGGGCGAACGCCTTTAAGTTCCGCAGGACGGTCAGCAGTTTCCCGCGCAGGAGCGCCAGCGCCTCGCGCATGATGATGATATCGGTATTGTCGCCGACGTAGCAGGATGTCGCGCCGAGGTGGATGATCGGGCGGGCGGTCGGGCAGACGTCGCCGTAGGCGCGGATCTGCGCCATCACGTCGTGCCGCAGTTCCTTTTCGTAAGCCCTTGCCTTTTCAAGATCGAGGTCGTCGACGTGTTCCTCGAGTTCTTTGATCTGCCCGTCGGAAATATCGACGCCCATCGCTTTCTCGGCGCGCGCGAGCGCGACCCAGAGGCGGCGGAAGGTCGTGAATTTTTTCTCGGGCGAAAAGAGTGCGCGCATCTCGCGGCTGGCGTATCTTGATTCAAAAGGACTGACGTAACGGTCGCTCATAGTTTTTCTTCCTTTTTATTATTTGCCTGTCATTGCGCTTCGCGCTCCGCGCAGGCGATATGCGCGCAGAGGGCGAGGATCTTCGCGGCGTCCACCAGATCGTCGACCGGCGGCAGGGAGGGCGCGATGCGCAGGTCGCTGTCCTCGGGATCGATCCCGTAGGGATAGGTCGCGCCGCAGGGGGTGAGGGTGACGCCCGCCTCCCGGCAGAGTTCATACGTTCTGCGCGCCGTCCCCTCGGGCAGGCGCAGGTCGATGAAATAGCCGCCCTTCGGGTGCGACCAGCGGGCGATATCGGACAGTTCTTTTTCAAAGACGTTCAATACCGCCTCGAATTTCGGGCGAAGGATCGCCGCGTGCTTTTTCATGTGCGCGCGCACGGCGTCGGCGTTTTTGAAGAAGAGGACGTGGCGCAGCTGGTTGACCTTGTCGGAGCAGATGAGCTGACACCTGATCGACTTCATGGCGTGCGCCATATTGTTTTCGCCCGTCGCCATCATGGCGACGCTGCCGCCGGCAAAGGTCACCTTTGAAAAGGAGGTGAAGATATACGCCATATCGGTCTTGCCGCGTTTTTCAAGTTCGGTATAGAGATTTGACAATTCGTCGCCATCGTCGCAGAGGTCGTGGATCATATAGGCGTTATCCCAGAAGATGCGGAAGTCCTTTGCCGCCGGTTCCAGATCCGCAAAGCGCCTGACGGTCTCGGGCGAAAAGGTCACGCCGGTGGGGTTGCTGTACTTGGGCACGCACCAGATCCCCTTGACGCGCGGATCCTTCACGGCTTCTTCGACGGCGTCCATATCGGGACCGTCGGCGCGCATCGGGACGGTCAGCATCTTCACGCCGAAGCACTCGGAAACGGCGAAATGGCGGTCGTATCCGGGGGAAGGGCAGAGGAAGAAGATCTCGCCCTGTCTGCCCCAGGGCGTGAGTCCCGGCAGGACGCCGAACTGCATATTCCGGGCGAAGACGTCGTACATCATCGTCAGCGACGAGCAGCCGCCCACGAAGATATGACTTGCGTCGATGCCCGTAAGGTCGGCAAAGAGGGCGCGCATGGAGGGCAGTCCGGACAGCACGCCGTAGTTTCTGACGTCGAAGCCGTCGCAGAGCGTCTGGTCGTTTGAATGCAGTACGGTGAGCAGTCCTTCGCTCAGGTCGAGCTGCTCCCTGCAGGGCTTTCCGCGCGACATATCGAGCTTCAGCCCGGCGGCTTTACAGCGTTCGTATTCCTTCATGAGGGAAGCAAGTTTTTCATTTTGAGGCATCACGGTATTCCTCCGAATCGTGGACTGCTTTCATTATATAATCTTTTTTACGATTTGTACAGAGGTTTTTCGGATTTTTTCACGCGGAATTTGTTCTCTTTCTTGACAAATCGCGCCGGGCAATGTATACTGTAATCAAAGCGGAACACAAGAAGGAGAGAAAGCGATGAGTCTTGCCGATAGAGCGTTTATCGACACCTGCCGGGCGATTTTGGACCGCGGAACGACGGTAACCGATCCGAAGACCCGCCCGCACTGGCCGGACGGAACGACGGCGTACACGAGGAAACTGTTCGGGGTGGTCAACCGGTACGATCTGAAAAAGGAATTCCCCCTTCTGACCGTGCGGCCGATCAACTTCTCTGCCGCCGTTGACGAGGTGCTGTGGATCTGGCAGAAAAAGTCGAGCAGCGTGCACGATCTGAAGAGCCACATCTGGGACGCGTGGGCGGACGAAAACGGATCGATCGGCAAGGCGTACGGCTATCAGATGGGCGTGAAGCATCAGTATAAGGAAGGGTGGTTCGACCAGACCGACCGGGTGCTTTACGATCTGAAAAACAATCCCTGCTCACGCAGGATCATGACGAACATCTACAATTTCGCGGATCTGCACGAAATGCGCCTCTATCCCTGCGCGTACAGCATGACCTTCAACGTCACGGGAAAGACGCTGAACGCCATTCTCAATCAGCGTTCGCAGGATATGCTCGCGGCGAACGCCTGGAACGTGGCGCAGTACGCGGCGCTGATGATGATGCTGGCGCAGGTCTCGGGACTGGAGGCGGGGGAACTCGTGCACGTGATTGCCGACGCGCATATTTACGACCGGCACGTCCCGATCGTAGAGGAACTGCTGACGCGCGCGTGTTATCCCGCGCCGAAGGTGACGCTCGATCCGGCGGTAACCGATTTTTATGACTTTACGCCCGAGAGTTTCACCGTCGCCGACTACAAACACGGTGAAAAGATCGGCAAATTCGAAGTGGCGATCTGAAAGGACAAGAGAATGATCTGTAAATTCTGCGGCGCCGGCATCCCTGACGGCGCGAAATTCTGTCCGAAGTGCGGGCAGTATCTCGGTAACGGGTTTTCTTCGGAAGCGCCTGACGCGCACGGGAGCGGCGGGGACGCGTTCTGTTCGGCATATACGGGGAACGCGGCGGACAACGCGCCCGGGAACGGCGCGCAGACCGGCGCGCCCGGCAACGGAACGTCCGACTACGGCGCGCCCGGCAACGGAACGCCCGGCAGCGGAACGCCCGGATACGGAGCGCCCGGCAACGGCGCGCCCGGCAATGGAGCACCCGGATACGGAGCGCCCGGGTACGGAGAACCGCCGTACGGAGCGCCCGGGTACGGAGCGCCCGCCTACGGCACGCCCGTCTACGGCGAACCTGTTGACGCCGGAAAGGCAAAGAAGCGCAAAACCGACCGTTTCGGCGGATTCCCGATGAAATGGCACAAATTTCTCTGTTATTTTTTCCTGTGGGCGTTAGCGCTTGTGATGTTTTACAGAGGATCGTCCATGGCGACGGGTCTGCAATACGGGCTGGACGCGCCCTATATCTACAGGATGTTTCCGCTTCTGCGCACCTTCGATATCCCGTTGGGGCTGCTGCAGATCGGTCTGGCGGTGATCGGTGCTATCGCGGCGGTCTCTCTCATCCTGCAGAAGAAGCGCGGTCCGAAAATGCTCACGGTACTGTTCATCTGCGACGCGGTCGTCACCCTGCTGCTGCTCGGCTATCAGCTTCTGTTTGAGACCGACGTTTTTGTGATCGCGGGGGAGATCAGACGCACGCTGATCGAAGTCGGCGTAACGGTCGCGATGATCTTCATCCATCGCGCGTACTATAAAAAGAGAGCGCATTTCTTTATATCCTGAGAGCGCGTTTTATACGCAGAACGGAGAGAACGATATGGAAAAGAGCCGCGTGTATTTCAAAAGAGAGATCTCGCCCGAAGCGGTGCTGTCGGTCTATAGGGCGACCGGCAAAAAACTGACGGGCAGGATCGCCGTCAAGGTCCATTCCGGAGAGGAAGGAAATCAGAATTTTCTGCACCCGCCCTTCTGGCGTCCGGTCGTGGAGGAAGTCGGGGGCAGAGTCGTCGAGTGCAATACCGCCTACGGCGGCGCGCGCAATACGACGGCAAAGCATCTGAAACTTCTGCGCGTTCACGGCTGGAACGATTTTTTTGACGTCGACCTCATGGACGCCGAGGGACCGGACGACAGGATCGCGGTGCCGGCGGGCGCCGTGCATCTGCAGTATGACATCGTCGGGAAAAATCTGAAAAACTACGACGGTATGCTGGTCCTCTCGCACTTCAAGGGGCATCCGATGGGCGGCTTCGGCGGGGCGCTCAAGCAGCTGTCGATCGGCTGCGCGTCCGCCGCGGGCAAGGTCAATATCCATTCCGCCGGCAGGTATCAAAAAGCCGAAGAGCAGGACGTCATGTGGGGCGATCTGCCGCCTCAGAACGATTTTCTTCAGTCCATGGCGGAAGCGGCGGGCGCCGTGCACGCGCATTTCGGCGGAAACACGGTCTATGTCAACGTGATGGCGAATATGTCCGTCGACTGCGACTGCTGCGCGGTCGCGGAGGATCCCTGCATGAAGGATATCGGCGTACTGGCGTCGCTCGATCCCGTTGCGATCGACCGCGCCTGCCTCGATCTCGTGCGCGCGTCTTCCGATCCCGGAAAAGCGCATTTCATGGAGCGCGTGACCTCCAGAAACGGCGAACTTACCGTTGAAGCGGCGGAAAAACTCGGCGTGGGCAGCAGGGAATATGAACTTATTGAACTGTAAGCGCGGGATTTTTCGTTCCCTATTGACATTTTTCGCAGGTCTGCTATAATAGAAACAGAACAAAATGTGCGCGCCGTTTCTTTTTGATGAAGCCGGCGCCGCGGAAAGGAAGGATACCGATGTCCAGCAAATTCTATACGCAACCGGTCAAAGAAGTCCCGTTATGGGAGGACCGCAGACGGAAGCTGCCGTTCGGACTGCCCTGGTCTTTCACAAAATACATTCTGACCGATATGCGGCTGAAGGTCAACAACGGGTTCTTAAAGAGAAGGGAGGAGACGCTCCAACTCTACAGGATCACCGATATCACGCTCACCAGAACCCTGGGTGAACGTTTCTGCGGCACCGGCACGGTCACGGTCATCGCGAACGACGCGTCGTCGCCAAAGACGGTCCTGCGCCACGTCAAGCACCCGACGAAGGTGCGCGACCTGCTCCTGCAGTCGGTCGAAGCGGCGAGAAAAGCCGCGGGCGTCACCACCTCCGAGATCGTCGGCGGCGGTATGAGAGGACCCGCCGCGCCGCCTCCCGGCGGAGGACAGAGCGCTGCGGGCGGACCCGGACCGGCGGGCGGACCCGGACCCGGACCCGCGGGCGGACCCGGACCGGCGCCCGGCAAATGATCAAAAGACGTTTTGTGCGCCAAAAGGCGACGTGTGATGCAAGGCGTTCTTAAGGACAGTTAGCAAAAACCGGCTGAGGTAAGGAAGTTTATCCTTATTTCAGTCGGTTTTTTTGCCGCATATTGGCGCAAGCAGGACGTTTGTGTGTCAAACGTCAAAAAATTTAGGAAAAGAGATCATCAGGACTTCCGGCGGGCGACGTCTGGTACTGCGGGGACAGCGTCGAAAACGACGTTGCGGGCGCCGCGGGCGTCGGGACGTTTCCCGTTTTATACGATCCGGACGGGGGGTGTTTCATTTGGCGTATTTGC
>JAFTCT010000109.1 GCA_017454525.1 Clostridia bacterium | reverse complement strand
GATGGGGGAAGGTGGCGCTTGCCGCCGGATGAGGCTGAACACTACCGTTGGGCTATGGCGTCGGCGAAGCCGACAAAATGATATCTTGATTATCTGTGAATAATTTGATGTCGGTAATGAAAACCCGCTCTTTTTTCTATTTTTTCTTTCTTTCAAAAAATTGTTTGCAGTCTGTTTCATATATGGTCTGATATCCGGAAGCAGACAGTATGATTGTGAATAACCTATATTCTTTGCTTGCAATTGTTCCGGCGAAGCAGTAATGCGCCGTTTGTTTTGTCGGCGTTGCCGACACCTTTGCCCACGAAAAGGCATCAGCCTCATCCGTCGGCAAGCGCCACCTTACCGGGAACCCCCGAACACCGCGCCTTGCGTCGCGCTATTCGGGGAACCCCTTTCCCCCATCGGGGAAGGCTCCTCTGCCACCCTTTCCGAAAGGGTGGCTCCTAAAGGGGCGCTCCGCAGCTTCGCAGCTCCGCGCGAAATTGTTCCGGTGAAGCAGTTATTTGTTGTTCATTTCGTCGGCTTTGCCGACACCTTTGCCCACGAAAAGGCATCAGCCTCATCCGGCGGCAAGCGCCACCTTCCCCCATCGGGGAAGGCTCCTCAGCCACCCTTTCCGAAAGGGTGCCGCCTAAAGGGCGCGCTCCGCGGCTTCGTGCTCCGCGCAATTGTTCCGGTAAAGCAGTTATTTGTTGTTCATTTCGTCGGCTTTGCCGACACCTTCGCCCACGGATAGGCATCAGCCTCATCCGGCGGCAAGCGCCACCTTCCCCCATCGGGGAAGGCTCCTCTGCCACCCTTTCCGAAAGGGTGGCGCCTAAAGGGGCACTCCGCGCCTTCCTTTGCTGTTCGCCGATAATCTTCCCGCGCGCCGGGCGGACGGAACTGTACGGAGGCGAAACGCGTTTCGGCGCAGGACAGTTCCGGACGGACGAAAAAAAGCCGCCGCGCGGCTTTTGGAGGACGCAGTCCGCGCGCGGCAAATCGGAAGCATTACATTTCATTTTCACAGTAGGAAAGCTTTTGCGGGGGTTCCCGGGGACGCTTTTCTCGAAAAGCGCCCCCGGGTCGCATTCTCCGGTCGTTCTCCCGAAAGACGCCCCCGGATCGTACTCCGTTCCCTCGAAAAGCGCCCCCGGGTCAAACCTTGTAACCCGAAAAGCCCCCCAATAGAACACAAAACCGGCAAGCGGCTGAAGCCGATTGCCGGTTTTGTGATGCGAAGCGTTATGCGCTCATGCGCTTATGCGCGCGGGGCGTCCTCCTCGAGGCAGACGACGACTTTTCTGTTGTTGTCCTGTCCGATCGAGTAGGTTGTGACGCCGCGGATGCCCTGGACCTCGGAGTGGATGATCCGGCGTTCATACGCGGACATCGGTTCGAGGGTGACTTTTCTGCGGTACTTCAAGACCTTAGCCGCCATACGGCGCGCGAGGCTTTTCAGGGTTTCGGCGCGTTTTGCGCGGTAATTTTCGATATCGACGACGATCTTGGTATAGTTGCGGTCGTCGGTTTCATCCGCTTTTTTATTCGCGGCGAGGTTCGCGAGGTACTGCAAGGCGTCCATTGTTTCGCCGTGGAAGCCGATGAGGGCGCCCGCGTCCTCGCCGGAGACGGTGATGATCTTTTCGCCGTCGCTGCCGTCGTGCATTTCGGCGGAAGCGTTGAAGTGCATATCGGCGATCAGGGTACGGACAAATTCGAGCGCGATATCGGCGGGGGCGTGGTCGAAGACGACCTTGACCTTAGCCGGGACCTTACCGAAGCCCAGAATTCCTTTTTTCGGCTCGACCAGAACTTCATATTCCAACTCATCGGGCATAACGCCGAGTTGTTCAGCGCCGTTTTTAAGCGCTTCTTCGACCGTACTACCGGTCACGATCAATTCCTGTTTCAAAACGGTTCCTCCATATTATGACCGGGGGCCGTCATCGGCGTCTTTCCCGGAAGGTTTATCGTCTTTCATTTTTGCTTTCATGCCTTTTTCCTTATCCTTCCGGACGGGTTCTCTATCCTCATCGATAGGCGGCAGATCGGGGTAATCCTCATCGTCGTCGTCGATATGGTGGAGAGATTTTCCTTTCGGTCTGTTGGGATCGGACACGGTGGCGGAAGTCTGTTTCTTTTTCGGCTCCTTGCCGTTATACTCACGTTCGGCGCGCTTGAAGTCCTCTTCGGTAAAGACGGGCAGCGGGATCATCTTATTGAGGATGAGCTGCTGAACGGTACCGAGGAGGTTATTGAAGATCCAGTAGACGCCGAGCAGTGCCGGGAACATGAAGGTAAAGACGGTCGACATGACGGGCATCACGAGGTCCATGATCTTATTGGCGGCGCCGACGTCGGGGGCGCCCTCTACGGGCTGGGTAGCGACGCCGGTGAGTTTCCGGTTGATTTTCATAGAGAAGAAGAGCGCCACGAAGGTGATGACCGGGATGAGCAGATACAGGACCGCCGGCCAGGACCAGTTCATGATATCGGGCGTGACGGAGAGGTCGATGTGGCTGCCGAAGGCGTAGAAATTCGGCAGCGCGTCGGCGGAGTTCTCCGCCATACCGGGCAGCGAATGAAACGCCGCCCAGTTATCGCGCAGGACGGGCACGAGGTTGAGTTCCGAGATCCTGCCGATACTCGAGCTCTTGACGAGCGAAGAAACGGCATCGGTGAGTTTGAAGGCGTCGATGCTGTTATAGCCCAGCACGTTGCGCAGGCCGTTGACGAGATTTGCGGAATAGCCGGCGACGTACTGCAGGGGATTGATGATCACCTGATAGAGGATCAGGATGATCGGCAACTGGATGAGCATCGGCAGGCAGCCGCCGAACGCCGAAACGCCTTCGGCCTTCTGGGCTTCCATGATCTCCTGCTGGACCTGCTGCTGAGTTGCTCTGTCGGTGCGTCCCTTATACTTGGGGCTGTTGCGGATCGCGTACTCCTTCGGTTTGAAGTTCGCCTGTTTGACCATGCTCTTCTGCTGTTTGATGCCGAACCAGAACAAGAGCACCTTGACGAGGATGGCGAAGATGAAGAGCGTCAGGATATACGAGGGAACGATCCCGTTGAGGAGATTGAGGAACTTACCCACGGGCATAAGGATATAGTACAGAAAGCCCTTGGATTCGCTGACTTCGAGCGTCGCGAGGGTCTTCTTGCCCGGGTCGTCGGGATCGTCGACGAATTTGAGTCCCAGATCGCTCATTTCGACGTAGACGGCGGCGTAGTCATTGCCGTCCTCGCCTTTCAGGGTGACGGGATCGCCGCCTTCGTAGACGTTCTCCATGACGACCTCATAGGTTTCGGTACCGTCCTCCGCCGTCACCTTCTGATACACGGGATTGCCGTCCGGACCGACCTTTTCGCGCGTACCGGTGACCAGTTCCTTGACGACGTAGACCTTGCGCGTCTGCGCGGTCTTTCCGTCGGTATCGTACTTTTCCTCTTTGATATCGAGATAGTACGCGTGTTCGGCTCTGTACTTTTCGAAGGCTTCTTTCTCCGAGACGGAAAGATCCTTTAAGGTCTTATCCTTCAGAGCGGAAGCCGTTTCGGCGTCCACGCCGACTCTTTTATACAGTTCGAACCAGCCGCTTTCCGAAAGGTTGTTGAAGAAGGTCTTTTCCTCCTCCTTTGCGGCGTAATTGACGGTCTGTCCGCTGCCGAAGCAGGAGGACAGGACGATCACGGCGCCGAGACAAAGAATGACGAGGGAAAGAATTCTTTGCATTTTTTTCACGTTATATGGTCCCTTTCTTTTCTGCCGCCTGCCGGAAAAAACCGGTGCGGCGCCGCGGAAAACCGCGGCGGAATGTGCGGGTCTCTGTTGACCGAAGCGGGTCCCCGCGCCGTCCGCTTCGAATGTGGAAGCAATAATCGCCCCGACCGAACGTCAGTCTCTGTCGCAGCGCGTTTTTTCAGAGGCGTATTACATTCCCGATCATTTACGTTTCTTTTTATTTTGCGGAACGGGGTCAAAACCGCCCTTCGAAAAGGGATTGCAGCGCAACACCCTCCACGCGGAGAGCAGCAGTCCCCGCACGATCCCCCACTCTTCGAGCGCCTCGAGACAGTACTGCGAACAGGTGGGCAGGTACTTGCATTTGCCTCTTCCGAGATTCGGGGATATGCATTTTCTGTAGAATCTGACGGGCAGCTGAAACAATTTCACGAACAGCCCGTGGATCCTATAAAGCAGTGTTTTCATGGGTCAGAAGTTCCAGTTTTTCAAAACAGTACCGCATATCGCCGGTGACGTCGCCCGTTTTGACCGACAGAATGGTATTCTTCGGCACGATGACGATCAGATTGCCGGTACGCACGCCCTCGCCGACCAGCGCTCTGTACGCTTCGCGGACAACGCGCTTTGCGCGGTTGCGCTCGACGGCGCCTCCCAACTTCTTTGAAACGGAGATCCCCACGCGGTTGATCTTCTCCTTACGGGGATTTTCTTTTTTCAGCCGGGCGGCGTGCAGATCCTTCAAGCGATAGACAGCGACGTATCTGCCCCCGGCGCGCTTTCCCGTCTTGAAAACCTTGGAAAACAGATGATTTTCACAGAGCGTTCCGTAGCGCACGTTGTTCTCCTTTTTGCAAAAAATCCGTCGGCACGCGATGGAATGATGCCGACGGTTTCTATTGCCTTCTCAATACGAAAGTCTTGCTCTGCCCTTCGCACGTCTGCGTTTCAACACTTTTCTGCCGTTCGCCGTGCTCATTCTTTTTCTGAAGCCGTGCTCGACCTTTCTCTGCCTTTTCTTCGGCTGATAAGTTCTCTTCATCTTCGATGTACCTCACTTTCCGATGATTTTGGGCGTTTTCCGCACGGGCGGAAGACGCCTTTTGGTGTTTTGCGTTGCGACAGTGCCTATTATATAACAACCGACGGTACTTTGTCAAGAACTATTTTTTCTTTTTCTTCCTTTTTTTATTCAATTTGTTCCTTATAATGTAAATTTTTTGTAAATTTTTTCTTTAGTTTCTTTACTTTCTATATAATATTAGATATAATATTGAAAATTATATATGGAAAACGAAGGAGGAATGACCGTGCAATCTTTAGACGAGATCTGGGCGGCGATACAGGAAGTACTGACTGCCAAATGTTCATCTAAGTCGATATACGAACTCTGGTTCAAGGATCTGAAACTGTCTTATCTTGACGCAGAGCACGCGGTCGTAACGATCAACAGCGATCTCAAGGCGAACATCATAAAGCAGCGCTATTTAGGCATGATCATTGAAGCGGTCTGCGAAGTCATGGGCTTTGACGTTTCGGTCGACGTTCTGTCAAGCGAGCACGGAGAGCCGGCGATCGACGCGACGATGTTCAAGGACGCGGGCAAGGACCCCGCGGGCGAGGCGCTGCATGTGGATCTGCCGGACGCCGACCGTCTGGGAACGCCGATCCCCTATAATAACGAATACACCTTTGAGAACTTCATCGTCGGTTCCTCCAACAAGATGGCTGTCGCCGCCGCGACGGCGGTCGCGCGCAGAACGGGCAGTCAGTACAATCCCCTGTTTATCTACGGAAACAGCGGACTGGGAAAAACGCATCTGCTCTACGCGATCATCAATGAGATGAAGCAGAATTACAAGGATCTGACGATCGTATACGTCAAGGGCGACGATTTCACAAACGAGCTGATCTCGGCGATCGCATCGCAGACCACCACGGCCTTCCGCAACAAGTACCGCAAGGCGGACGTGCTACTCATCGACGATATTCAGTTCATTGCGGGAAAGGAATCGACCCAGGAGGAATTCTTCCACACCTTCAACGCTCTGTATGAGGATCACAAGCAGATCATTTTAGCCGCCGACTGTCCCCCCAGGGACATGAAGACGCTGGAGGACCGTCTGCGCGGACGCTTTGAGTGGGGACTGATCGTAGACGTCACCCAGCCCGATTACGAACTGCGTCTGGCGATCATCAAGGACAAGGCGAAGAAGATCGGCGTCAACATCCCCCTGCCAGTCATGAAATATTTAGCGGAGAACCTGCGCTCGAACATCAGGCAGCTGGAGGGCGCGGTCAAGAAGATCAGCGCGCAGTCCTTCCTTTCGGGCGAGGAAGTCACGGAAGAGATGGCAAAGAACTGCATCGTGGAGCTGACGAACGGCGGAGAGCCGGTCAGCGCGACGATCGAGCGGATCTTAACGAAGGTCGCGGAAAACTACGGACTGTCCTCGTCGGACTTAAAGAGCCGCAGACAGACCAAGGACGTCGCCTACGCCCGGCATATCGCCATTTACATCGTCAGGGAGATCCTTTCGCTGTCGCAGCCGGCGATCGGCAAGATCTTCAACAGGGATCCCTCGACGATCAACGCGTCTCTGCAGGTCATTGAGAAGGAAAAACAGCGCTCACCGCTTTTAGACGTTGAGATCAGGGATCTCATGCGCGAGATCCGCGAAGGCTGAAAAGCGGATATAATAGTTTTTTCATAGGAATAGAAACCGTAACAGTAGGCGGCGGGGAAACTGTTGAAAAGTCGTTTTTTTCCTGATTTTACCGCATTTTTCCGGCAGCCGGAACATGAGAAAAGAATTTGGAAGAAGATTGGACAATCTTTGGAAAACGCCGCGGGCGCAAAAAAGCGCCGCGTTTCGTACGTAAGAACAGACCGTTTTTGCGGCGGGACAGCCGGTAAAAAGACCGTTTTTCCCCATATTCCGATTGGAAATTCAGAAAAATAACAAAAAACGTCTGTGGAAAACCGGCGCTTCCGGTTACGAACAGAAAAAAGGACGGAGTATCATGAAAATTATTTTTGACAAGAATGAACTCATCGACGCGATGACCCCGGCGCTGGGCGCGGTATCCGACAAGAACACGATTTCGGCGATCGAGGGTATTCTGTTTACGACGGCGGGCGACGACGCCTGCATTCTGTCGGCGTACGATCTTGAGAAGGGCTATCGCACGCGGGTGAAGGCGCGCGTGGAGGAGGAGGGCTCCTTCATCATCAATGCCGTGAAGCTGTACAGAATGGTGCGCATGATGCCCGGACCGGACGTGACGATCGAGGTGGGACAGCGGTTCATGACGCGCGTACAGAGCGGCGTTGCGCAGTATTCCCTTTCGGCGATGCCGGGCGCGGATTTTCCGAGCCTTCCGGATCTGGAGGGCGCGGGTCAGGTCGTGATGCGTCAGGCGACCTTGAAGAAAATGCTCGCACAGACGGTGCACGCGATCGCGGCGGGCACGGCGATCAGTCAGAGACCGATTCTGAGCGGCGCGTATTTCAAGCTTTCGGACGGCGTCTTCACGATGGTGACTTGCGACGGCAACCGCATGGCGCTGCGGGAGAGGGAGAGCGGCTTTACGAGCGACGGGCAGGAGTACTCCTTTATCGTTCCCGGAAAAACGCTGGGAGAGCTTCAGCGCATCCTTGCGTCTGACGGAGAGGACGAGGTATCGCTGACGTTCGGGCGCAAGCACGTGATCTTCCATCTGGGCGAGAGCATTTTCTTCTCGCGTCTGATCGACGGCGATTACATCGATTATCGCCGCGTGACGCCCAAGAACAACCGCATCAAGGTCATTCTGGACCGGCAGGATCTTATTGCGAGCCTCGAGCGCGTGTCGCTGGTGACAGACGACAAATCCGTCGGGCAGCTGAACGGATTCGTGAAATGCACCTTTGAGGGCGATACCCTGAAGGTCTCCTCGACGAGCTCGGTTTCGTCGATCAACGACGAAATGGAGATCGAAAAGACCGGCGACGATATCGTTATCGGACTCAACTGCCGCTATTTTCTTGACGCGTTGCGTTCGATCTCCGATGAAAAGATCTGCATCATGCTCGGCACACCCTTGACGAGCATCGTCATTGAAAAGGACGATACGCCGGCGGAAGAGAGCGACGAAAACGGGAAAAAGGAAGACGAGGGCACGTATCTGTATATGGTCTGTCCCGTCAAAATGAAAGACTGATCATCCGGACAGTCAGCCGGAAAGTTTTTGAAGGGTTCGGGGACTTCTTGAAAAGAGTCTTCCCGGAAAACCGATAAATGGTACTGAAAGAAGTCTCTTATACGAATTTTCGCAATATCGGCCGGGCGGAACTGTCGTTTGAGCCGGGCGTCAACGTCCTGTACGGTGAAAACGCGCAGGGCAAGACAAACGCCCTGGAGGGCATCTATCTCTGCGCGCAGGGGCGCAGTCACCGGACGGCGCACGAAAAGGATTATATCGGTTACGGACAGGATTTTGCGAAGGTCGGGCTGATATTTGAAGATCGTGTGCGGCGGCAGGAACTGGAATTGCGCTACCTGGCAAACGGCAGAAAATACTGCAAGAAAAACGGACTGCCCTTAAGGAAAATGTCGGAATTCATCGGCAATTTCCGGGCGGTGATCTTCTGTCCCGAGCATCTGGCGATCGTCAAGGAGGGACCGGGCGAGCGCCGGAACTATCTTGACGCGGCGCTCTGTCAGACCGACGCGCGGTATCTGTCGGAACTGCAGGATTACGCTTTGGCGCTGCGGCAGCGCAACGCGCTGATCGCCGGCTGGGCGCAGGATCAGAGGCTGTTTGCCGAAACGCAGGAATTCTTTGCGCGGCAGATGGCGAAGAGCTCGGCGATACTGAGTCAGAAGCGCGCGGAATACGTCGAAAAGGCGGACAGGATCGTATCGGAGATCTTTGCCGATATGACGGGCGGCGGCGAAAGGCCGCAGCTGCGGTACAGAAAACAGTGTACGGAGGAAGAGCTGCTGAAACTGTATCTGAACGACTGGCAGAAGGAGATCCGGGCGGGCACGTCGCTGTACGGCGTGCACAAGGACGATATCGAGATCCTGCTCAACGACCGTCCGGCGCGGGTCTTCGCGTCGCAGGGACAGCAGAAGAGCATCGCCGTCGCGCTCAAACTGACGGAGGGACTGCTCTCAAAGGAAAAAACCGGCGAATATCCGGTATTTCTCTTAGACGACGTTCTGTCGGAACTGGACGCGAAGCGGCAGCAGTTCGTGCTCGGCGGTCTTGAGAACAAGCAGGTCATCATCACCTGCTGCGACCGCTCGGCGTTAAAGAATATGAAGGGACGGGTGATCCTCGTTGAAAACGGTCGCTATCAGACGGTACGGTGACCGCGCCTACGTCAAGCTGGAGAATCACCGGTTCATCAGAAAAAGCGGGATCGTTGCGATCGTTGATCTCGACCGGTCGTGCTATTCCCGCGTGACAAGGAATTTTTTGTCGTGCAGGGAGAAGTCCGGACGGCTGATCGTCGCGTCGGACGGCCTGCCCAGAAGCTTCGTCATATACGACGACGGTCTGCGGGAGGAGAGTTACCTGTCTGCGCTCAGCGTGGAGACGCTGAGGGCGAGAACGGAAACCGAAACGGCGGGAAGCGGCGATTCCCGTTGAACAAATAGGCATTTTAAGGGACCGGGGAGTCTTTTTCAAAGAATCCACCGGAAAAAAGCAGTCTGAAAATTCGGGAGTGTGCGGTCATGAGTGAAGAAATGAAGAAAAACAGTTACGACGAGTCGCAGATCCAGGTGCTGGAGGGTCTGGAGGCGGTCAGAAAGCGTCCCGGTATGTATATCGGGTCGACGAGCGTCAAGGGACTTGATCATCTGGTATACGAGATCGTCGACAACGCGGTGGACGAGTCTCTTGCGGGCTACTGTCACAATATTTACGTGACGATCTGCAAGGGCAACGTCGTGACGGTGACCGACGACGGGCGCGGCATCCCGACCGGTATCCACCCGAAGCAGGGCATTTCCACCCTGGAGGTGGTCTTCACGATCCTGCACGCCGGCGGCAAATTCGGCGGGCAGGGCTATAAGGTCTCGGGCGGTCTGCACGGCGTGGGCGCCTCCGTCACCAACGCGCTCTCGGAGTGGCTGGAGGTGACGGTCTACGACTCGCGCACCGGAAAGGAATACTATCAGAAATACAGCCGCGGGAAACCGCTGTTTCCCGTGAAGGAAGTGGGACCGACCGACAAGACCGGTACGAAGGTCACCTTCTATCCCGACAGCGAGATCTTTGAGACGCTGGAATTCGAGTACGAAACGATCCTGAACCGGATGCGCGAGCAGGCGTTTCTGAACGCGGGGCTCCATATCGTCTTTACCGACGAGCGCGGCGAGGAGCCGGTCGTGAACGACTTTCTGTACGAGGGCGGCGTCAGGGAATTCGTCGAATATCTCAATGAGAACAAAACGCCTGTCGGCGGGATCATTTACGTTTCTCAGCAGAACGAGTCGAATTCCGCCGAGATCGCTCTGCAGTATACCGATACCTATAACGAAAACCTTTTGTCGTTCGCCAACGATATCCGGACGGTGGACGGCGGTATGCACGAGATCGGCTTCAAAACGGCGCTGACGGGCGTCGTCAACGACTATGCGCGGAAGTACAAGTTCTTAAAGGACGGCGACCCCAATCTTTCGGGCGAGGACGTGCGCGAGGGCATGACGGCGGTGATCTCGGTGAAGTTGACCGAGGCGCAGTTCGAGGGACAGACCAAGACCAAGCTCGGTAATTCCGAAATGAAAGCGGTCGTGTCGAAGCTGGTGTCCGAGAAACTGGCGGCGTATTTTGAGGAGCATCCGAACGAGATCCGCGCGATCATCGACAAGGTGATCATGGCGCAGCGCGCCAGAGAAGCGGCGCGGAAAGCGCGCGAAGCCGCCAGAAAAAAGTCGAGCTTCGAGAGCGGGCAGATGCCCGATAAGCTGCGCGACTGCAACGAAAAGGATCCTGCCCTGACCGAGATCTATATCGTCGAGGGCGATTCGGCAGGCGGCTCGGCGACCCAGGGACGCGACAGCCGCTTCCAGGCGATCCTGCCGCTCTGGGGCAAGATGCTCAACGTCGAAAAGGCGCGCGCCGACAAGATCTACGGCAATGAGAAACTGGCGCCGGTCATCACGGCGCTGGGCGCCGGCATCGGCGAGGAGTTCTCTCTTGAGAAACTCCGCTATCACAAGATCATCATCATGGCGGACGCCGACGTCGACGGCGCGCATATCCGCACCCTGCTGCTGACCTTCTTCTTCCGCTTCATGAAGCCGCTGATCGAGGAGGGCTACGTCTACTCCGCCGTGCCGCCGCTGTATAAACTCACGCGCGGCAAAACGGTGCGCGTCGCCTACAGCGACGAGGAGCGCGACCGCATCTCCTCCGAAATGCGCGGCGATAACGCGAACGTGAAGATCGACATTTCCCGCTATAAGGGCCTCGGTGAAATGAACCCGGAGGAACTGTGGGAAACGACGATGGATCCCGAGAAACGCACGCTGCGGCGCATCGAGATCGAGGACGCCGTCGCCGCCGACCGGATCTTCAATATCCTCATGGGCGAGGACGTCGTGCCGAGAAAAGCCTTCATCGAGGAGAACGCAAAATACGCGGTGAATCTCGATTACTGACGGTCAAAGAGGGGTCAGCCCGGGCTCTGCCCGGACCCGCGAAAGGGACTTTTTGAAAAAAGTTCCTTTCGGATCCTCAAAAACTTCAAAATTATTTACCGGAACAACCGCATCAATAAAGATACAAAGTCTATCAGATACAGAGGTCAAGTATGGCAAAAAAGCGTTCTGACTACCTGCCGGAGGAGATCGCCTTCCCGAATCAGGCGATCACCTCCTCCGAACTGGTCCATGAGATGAAATCCAGTTATATCGAATACGCGATGTCGGTGATCGTCGGCAGGGCGCTGCCCGACGTGCGCGACGGATTGAAGCCTGTGCACCGCCGGATCCTCTACGCGATGTACGAGGAGGGTCTGACGCGCGACAAGCCCTATAAGAAGTGCGCGACCGCGGTCGGCGACGTGCTGGGTAAATATCATCCGCACGGCGACGCTTCGGTCTACGACGCGCTGGTGCGCATGGCGCAGACCTTCTCGATGCGCTATCCGCTGATCGACGGGCACGGGAACTTCGGTTCCGTGGACGGCGACCCGCCCGCGGCGTACCGTTACACCGAGGCGCGCATGGCGCGTCTGGCGGACGAGATGCTGCGCGATATCGAAAAGGACACCGTCGACTGGGATCCCAACTTTGACGAGAGCAGGAAGGAGCCGCGCGTACTGCCGTCGCGTTTCCCGAACCTGCTGGTCAACGGCTCCTCCGGCATCGCCGTCGGAATGGCGACCAATATCCCGCCGCACAATCTCTGCGAGGTGATCGACGCCGTGATCTGCGTGCTCGATAATCCCGAAGCGACGCTCGACGATCTGACCGAACGTATCAAGGGTCCGGATTTCCCGACCGGCGGCATCATCATGGGCAAGCGCGGCATCCGCGCGGCTTACGCGACGGGCAGAGGGCATATCACGGTGCGCGCGCGGGCGGAATTCGAGACCTTCAGTCACGACCGTACCCGTATCATCGTGACCGAGCTGCCCTATCAGGTCAACAAGCGTCAGCTGGTGAAGACGATCGCCGAGCAGGTGCGCGACAAGCGCATCGAGGGCATCTCCGATCTGCGCGAGGAGTCCGACAAGGGCGGTATGCGCGTCGTGATCGAGTTGAAGAAGGACGCCAATCCCCAGGTCGTGCTCAACACGCTGTATATGCAGACGCAGATGCAGACCACCTTCGCCGTCACGATGCTGGCGCTGGTCAACAACCAGACGCAGCCGAGGATCCTGAGTCTGCGGCATATCCTCGACGAATATATCGCTTTCCAGAAGGATTTGATCATCCGCCGGACGAAGTGCGATCTGCGCAAGCTGCGCGAGCGCGCGCATCTCATCGAGGGACTGCTGATCGCGCAGGCGAATATCGACGAGGTCATCCGCATCATCCGCTCGGCGTACGACGACGCGAAGGAACGGCTGATGGCGCGCTTCGACCTTTCGGAGGTGCAGGCGCAGGCGATCCTGGATATGCGCCTCAAAGCCCTTCAGGGTCTGGAGGAGGAGAAGCTGCGCGCCGAATACGACGAGATCGAGAAGCGCATCGCCTTCTTGAATACCATTCTGGAGGACGACGCGGTACTGACGAACGTCTTCAAGGAAGAACTGACGGCGATCAAAGAGAAATACGGCGACGAAAGAAAGACAGAGATCTGCGAGGTCGAGGATGAGATCGACATCGAGGATCTGATCGAGCGCCACACCGCGGTCATCACGATGAGCGCGGCGGGCTACGTGAAGCGCATCCCCTCCGACACCTATCAGGCGCAGAACCGCGGCGGCAAGGGCATCACCGGCATGACCACGCGGGAGGAGGACTACGTCACGAACGTCCTGGCGGTCGATTCGCACTCCTATCTGATGATGTTCACCAATCTCGGAAAGGTGCAGGTCATCAAGGCGTATCAGATCCCCGAGTCGGGCAGAACGGCGAAGGGAACGAATATCGTCAACATCCTGCAGCTCGAAGAGGGCGAGAAGGTGACGGCGATGCTGTCGGTATCGGGCTTCGATATCGACGAGGAGCACGGCGATACCCTGCTCTTCGTGACGGCGAACGGCACCGTGAAGCGCACGCTGCTCTCGGATTTCGCGATCCGGCGCAAGGGCGGCAAGCGCGCGCTCTCGCTCGACGAAGGCGACGAACTGGTCTACGTCCGCCATACGACGGGCAGCGATAAGGTGATCATTGCCACGAAGAAGGGCATGGCGGTCTGCTTTGACGAAAACGACGCGAGGGTCATGGGCAGAATAGCGCGCGGCGTGCGCGGCATCCGTCTGGCAAAGGGCGACCGCGTGGTCGGCGTGACGCTCGTGGAAGAGGGCAAGGACCTGCTGACCGTCACCGAACGCGGATTCGGCAAGCGCGCGGCGTTTGACGAATACAGCGTGCACAACCGCGGCGGCAAGGGCGTGAGATGTCACGGCCTCTCGGAAAAGACGGGCGACCTTGTGGGCATCGCCACCGTAAACGACAATTTGGACCTCATGATGATGACCGACGGCGGTATCATCATCCGCCTGCCCGTTTCCTCGATCCCGCTCTACGGCAACAGAAGCGCCGGCGGCGTGATCCTGATGCGCACGGGCGAGAACCGCGTGGTCAACTTCACGACGGTTCTGCGCGAGGGTGCGGACGGCGGCGACGGCGGAAACGGCGGCGACGGCGGAAACGGCGGTGAGGGCGCGGAGGGCGAACAGTCCGACCGTGTTCCCGACGACGAGCCGGTCGACGTCTGACGGTATCGGAGGCGGCGATGAGAAAGATCCTGTCTATAGTGAGTTTCGCGCTGCTCATCTGTCTTTTGTCTTCCTGCGCGTATCTTGTGCGTCCGGAGGACAAAGAGATCAGGGAAGCGCTTGAAAAACTGCTGCCCGACGCCTATACCGCGACCTATATCATCTACGGTCCGGGGATCGAACTCGACCCCGAGGCCGAGATCGACCCCACCTGGAAAAACGCGCACTATATTCCCGTGGCAAACGACTATCCCTACCGCACGGTCGACGCCGTCAAGGCGGTCGCGCTGCGGGCGTTTTCCGCAGACTACGCGGAGGATATGTTCGAATACGCCTTCGTCAACAACGACTATATGATGAGCCGCTATACCGAGTACGAGGGGCGGCTGAGCATGGACGTCGTTCTGAAAAAGCCGCTCAAGATGGCAAAGGAGTTCTATACGGAGACGCTGCACGTCGTCAAGGGCAACAGCTTCGCCTGCAAAGCCGATATCGAATGCCTGCTCGCCAACGACGAGCGCGCGACGGTGACGCTCTCCTTCGTGAAGGAGAACGACGTCTGGAAACTGGACGGTCCCGCATATTAAGCGGGCGATCGATCATATGAAAAACCGACAGATGAAACGAAAGGATTGATGGAATTATGGCAGCAAAAGTAAAGAAGACGCCTGTCGCGTCGGATCCGGCAAGCGACGCGGCGCAGAAGGCAAAGGCACTGGATTCGGCGATCTCGGAGATCGAGAAGAAGTTCGGACAGGGAACGATCCAGCGTCTGGGCGACAGCACCAGAATGGTCGTTCAGGCGGTTTCAACGGGATCGATCTCGCTGGATATGGCGCTGGGCGTCGGCGGACTGCCGAAAGGAAGGATCATTGAGATCTTCGGGCCGGAATCCTCCGGTAAAACGACGGTCGCGCTGCACGCCGTGGCGGAGGTGCAGCGGCAGGGCGGCACGGCGGCGTTCGTCGACGCCGAGCACGCGCTCGACCCGAAATACGCCGAGGCGCTGGGCGTCAGGATCGGCGATCTGCTGATCTCGCAGCCCGACTCGGGCGAGCAGGCGCTGGACGTCACCGAGGCGCTCGTGCGCTCCTGCGCCGTGGATATCGTCGTGGTCGACTCGGTCGCGGCGCTCGTGCCGCAGGCGGAGATCGACGGCGATATGGGTCAGAACCACGTCGGCCTGCACGCGCGTCTGATGAGCCAGGCGCTGCGCAAACTCTCCGGCGCGATCGCAAAATCGAGCTGCATCGTCATTTTCATCAATCAGCTCCGTGAGAAGGTCGGCGTGATGTACGGCAACCCCGAGGTCACCACCGGCGGCAGAGCGCTGAAATTCTACGCGTCGGTGCGCATCGAGGTGCGCCGCGTGGAAAATCTGAAGAACGGTACCGAGGTGTACGGCTCGCGCACAAGATGCAAGGTCGTCAAGAACAAGGTGGCGCCGCCCTTCAAGGTCGCGGAATTCGATATCATCTACGGCAAGGGCATCTCGAAGGTCTCGGAGATCATTGAAATGTCGATGGATCTCGGACTGGTCGAGCGCTCGGGCGCATGGTTCTACTATGACGGAAACCGCATCGGTCAGGGCAAGGAAAACGCCAAAAAGTACATTGAAGAGCATCCCGAGATCATGAAGGAACTCGAGGAGAAGCTCAAAGCCATGAAGGATCAGATCGATCTGGGCGGCGACGCGCCCGGCGCGCCGGTCGGCGATGACGATGACGACGGAAACGGCGGCGGATCCGGCGCCGGCGGCGGGTTCGACATCTCGATCTTAGGGCTTGAAGATTGAATACCAAACAGAAAAAACACCCTTCTCTTCCCTCCTCGCCCGAAGGGGCGTTCAGCGCCGCCGTTTCGCTTCTGACCTATAAGGAGAACACCGAAAAGGAACTGAAGCGTAAACTGAAGGAGCGGGGTTTTGAAGAGGAGGATATCGACGCGGCGTTTGAGAAGCTGCGTGAAAAGCGCTTTTTGGACGAACGCCGCTACTTTGAACGCTTCGTGCGCCTGGCGGCGGAAAGCCGCCGGTACGGCACCCGCCGGATCCTGAACGAGGCGTACGTCAAGGGCTTTTCCGAAGAGACCGTCCGCGCGTGCGCGCCGCTCTTCAAAACGATCGACTTCGACGCCCTCTGCTATGATACGCTTTGCCGTCTTCCGCAGAGAAACGACGAAAAGAAAGCCGCCGCCGCACTCCTGCGCCGCGGGTATACGTCGTCGCAGGTGCGGGAGGCGATCAGAGCGATGAAGGAGTCCGGCGATAAGGACTGACCCGGTCCGGTACGTCCGGACGGTGAATAGAAATAACGCTTTCCGGAGTGGTGATGATGCTTTCGCGTGCAAGTATTGCCGTCGGCTTTGTGTCGCTCGGCTGCAGCAAGAATAAAGTGAATACCGAGCGGATGCTCTACCTCGTGCGCGAGGCGGGCTACAGGATCGTTTCCGAGGACGTCGACGCCGACGTGATGGTGGTCAACACCTGCGGATTTATCGAGAGCGCCAAGCGCGAGAGCATCGATACGGTCTTAGACCTCGCCTGGCTCAAGGAGCACCGGCATCTGCGCGCGATCGTCGTGACGGGCTGTCTCTCCGAGCGCTACCGCACGGAGATCCTCGATCAGCTGCCCGAGGTCGACGCGGTGCTGGGGACCGGCAGCTACGAGCGGATCGTGGAGGCGATCGACGCGGTCGTCGAAAAGAAGCGCTTCCTCTCCTTTGACGACAAGAACGTCTGCGAAATGGGCGGGGAGCGGATCCTGACCGACACGCCCTGGTCGGCGTATCTCAAGATCGGCGAGGGATGCAATAACCGCTGTACCTACTGCGCGATCCCCCTGATCCGCGGCGTCTACCGCTCCCGACCTATGGAGGAGATCGTCAGGGAAGCCGTGTGGCTTGAAGATCAGGGCGTCAAGGAGATCAATCTGATCGCGCAGGACACCTCGATCTACGGCGTTGATCTCTACGGCTCCTACCGCCTGCACGAACTGATCCGCAGGATCACCGACAGCACCGCGCACGCCTGTCTGCGCGTCCTGTACTGCTATCCCGACAAGATCACAAACGAACTGCTTCATGAATTCGCCTCCAACCCGCGCCTGATCCCCTATCTCGACCTGCCGGTCCAGCATATCAGCGACAGCGTGCTTGCGCGCATGAACCGGCACGGCGACAGCGGGGTGATTCGCGACGCCGTTGCGCGCATCCGGCGCGCCGTCCCCGGGATCACGCTGCGCTCCACCGCGATCGTCGGCTTCCCGGGAGAGACCGGGGAGGATTTTGAAAAACTCTGCGATTTCATCAAGGAAGTGCGCTTCGACCGCTTCGGCGCCTTCACCTATTCGCGGGAAGAGGATACGCCGGCGTACGATTTTGAAGATCAGATCGACGAGCAGGTCAAACTCGACCGGCTCGACCGCCTGATGAGCATCCAGATGGAGATCTCCGCGGAACTGAACCGGAAGAAGATCGGCAGTACCCTGCGCGTGCTCGTCGAGGGTTACGATCCGGTCGCCGAAGCGTATTTCGGCAGAAGCGCCGCCGACGCGCCCGATATCGACGGCAAGATCTTTATTCGCGCGAAAAAAGGGGCGCTGACGCTCGGCGAATTCGCCGACGTCCTGATCGAAGAGGCGCTGGACTACGATCTTGTCGGCGTGAACGTCTGAAAAAGGCAAAAGTACGCCGCGCTTGACCCGCGTTTCCCGATCAGTACGCTTTTCGTTCTTTACTCTATCATACCGAGGGTGGTGAAAAGATGAACTTACCAAACAAATTGACCGTCGCGCGGATCTGTATCATTCCGCTGATGATGATCTTTATGCTCGTGCCGTTCGGCGCGCCGTCCGCTTCAGGCGAGATCGCCTGCAGGTGTATCTCCGCGGGACTGTTTCTGGCGGCGGCGATCACCGATTTTCTCGACGGCAGGATCGCGCGCAAGTACGGCCTGGTGACCGATTTCGGAAAATTTCTCGATCCGCTCGCCGATAAAATGCTCGTTCTGGGCGCGCTGATCGGACTGACTGTCCTCGCCGCCCGCGCAAGCGGCGCCGGGGATGAGGTCTATTTCCGTCTGACCGCGACCCTCTCGTTCGTCGTGCTCTTCCGGGAACTTGCGGTGACCAGTCTGCGCCTCGCCGCGCAGGGCGCCAAGGGCGTGGTGATCGCGGCGAATATTTTAGGCAAGATCAAAACCGTCACGCAGATCGTCTTCGTGATGGCGGCGCTCCTCGAGCCGGTCCTGATGGGACCGTCGCTTCTGGGCACGGTCCCCTTCTTCGCGGCGTTCGCGCGGTATCACATCATTTCCTATACCGTGATGGCGATCACCGCGATCATGACCGTCTGGTCGGGACTCAACTACTTCAAAGCGTATTTCCCGCTCATCAATTCCAATAAATAACGACCGTGACCGTACGGATAATGCGGAGGCAGATATGACACTTGTGATCCTCGCCGCGGGTATGGGCTCGCGCTACGGCGGACTGAAACAACTCGACAGAATGACGAAACAGGGAGAATTCATCATCGATTTCTCGGTCTATGACGCCTGGCGCGCGGGCTTCGACCGCGTCGTTTTCATCATCAAAAAGGAAAACCTTGAACTCTTCAAAAAGACGGTCGGCGACCGCGCGCAGAAAAAGATCCCCGTCGAGTACGCCTTCCAGGACGTGGCGATGCTCCCCGACGGCTTTACGGTCCCCGAGGGAAGGACTAAGCCCTGGGGCACCGGGCACGCCCTGCTCTGCGCGAAGTCTGTCGTCGGAAACGACAATATGATGGTCGTCAACGCCGACGACTTCTACGGCCGCGACGCCTTTGAGACGGTCGCCGCCTTCTTGAAAACCGCCGATAAAACCAAGCCCTGCTTCTGTATGGCGGGCTATATCACGAAGAATACGCTCACCGAGCACGGCAGCGTCTCGCGCGGCGTCTGCTCGGTCGACGGCAATAACGAGCTCCTGTCGATCGACGAACGCCTGAAGATCTACCGCCGCCGCGACGGCGAGGTCGTCTATGAGGAGAACGGCGTCGAAACGCCGATCGACGAAAACGGCTATATTTCGATGAATTGCTGGGGTCTTACCCCCCGCGTTTTCGACTTTCTGGAAGAGAAATTCGCGGCGTTTCTGAAGGAGAACGGAAATTCCCTCAAAGCCGAATTCTACCTGCCGGTCTGTATCGGCAGCGCCGTCAAGGACGGCGCCTGCAGCGTGAAGGTCCTCCCGACAAGCGCAAAATGGTACGGCGTGACCTATCCGCAGGATAAACCCGTCGTCGTAAAAGCCGTGTCGGGACTGGTAAAAGAGGGCGTATATCCCGACGGGATGTTCGGAAAGAAGAAGGAAGCCATCCTCGTCACCGGCGGCTGCGGCTATATCGGCTCGCATACCGTCGTGGAACTCGCCAATACCGGCTGCCGCGAGATCGTCATCGTCGATAACCTCTATAACAGTAAAGAGGAGGTCGTCGGAAAACTGAGAAGCATCGTGCCGGACGGTACGAATATTACCTTCAGAAAGGTCGACGTCTGCGATAAGGACGCCCTTTCCGGAGTTTTCGACGAGTTCGTCATTGATACCGTCATCCATTTCGCCGGGCTCAAAGCCGTCGGCGAGTCGGTGCGCGAACCGCTTCTCTACTACCGCAATAATATCGACAGCACCCTCACGCTCCTGGAGGTCATGAAGAAGCACTTCTGCCATAAGATCATCTTCTCCTCCTCCGCCACCGTCTACGGCCCGAAAAATCCCATCCCCTATATCGAAACGATGGATACCTCGGCGACCAATCCCTACGGCTGGACAAAGGTCATGCAGGAGCAGATCCTGCGCGACGCCGCCGTCGCCGACCCCGAATTGCGCGTCGCCCTCTTGAGATACTTCAATCCCATCGGCGCGCATGAGAGCGGACTCATCGGCGAGGACCCCAACGGCATTCCCAATAACCTCTTGCCCTATATCTGCCGCGTCGCCGTCGGAAAACTCGAAAAACTCCACGTCTTCGGCAATGACTACGATACCCACGACGGCACCGGCGTGCGCGACTATATCCACGTCGTCGACCTCGCCGTCGGCCACGTCAAAGCGCTTGAGTACCTGAATGCCCACGAGGGCGTTCTGACCGTCAACCTCGGCACCGGCGTCGGCTATTCCGTCCTGGACGTTCTCCACGCCTACGAAAAAGCCTGCGGCAAAAAGATCCCCTACGTCATCGACCCCCGCCGCGCCGGCGACCTCCCCGCGTACTTCGCCAACGCCGATAAAGCGAAAGCCCTCCTCGGCTGGACCGCCGAAAAGGACCTCGACGATATGTGCCGCGACGCCTGGAGATTTGCCGAAAAGAATATGTGATCTCATTCGCCCCAAAACGATGAATTGCGCCTCCCGGAAAATCCGGGAGGCGCAATTCAGTTCGCGGCGCTTTTCGGGATACAAAGTTCGACCCGGGGCGCTTTTCGGAAAACGGAGTGCGACAGGGGAACGGAGTACGACCGGGGTTTTTGAGATACAAAGTTCGACCCGGGGGGCGCTTTTCGAGAAAAGCGTCCCCGGGAACCCCCGCAAAAGCTTTCCTACTGTGAAAAGGGTATGAAAAAAGATGGATTTGCCGCCCGAATGCGGCGTCCGTCTTTTTTGTTGCGTTTTGAGTTATAGATTTACCCCGCGCGGACTGCGTCCTCCAAAAGCCGCCCTGCGGCTTTTTCCCGACCGGATCGGGGATATTCCGTTCCAACCCTCCGGCTTGCCCCGGAATATCTCCGCCCGCCCGGCGCGCGGGAAGAATATCTGCGAAGAACAAAGAAAGGCGCAGAGCGCGCCTTTAGGCGCCACCCTTTCGGAAAGGGTGGCAAGAAAGCCTTCTCCGATGGGGGGAAGGGGTTCCCCGAATAGCGCGACGTAAGGAGCGGTATTTGGGGGTTCCCGGTAAGGTGGCGCTTGTCGCCGGATGAGGCCGATGCCTTTTCGTGGGCAAAGGTGTCGGCGACGCCGACAAAATGAACAGAGAATTACTGCTATGCCGGAACAATCGCGCTCAAAAAAATAGGTTATTCACAATCGTACTGTCCGCCACCGGATATCAGACCATATATGAAACAGACTGAAAACATTTTTTGAAAAAAGAATAGAAAAAAGAGCAGGT
>JAFTCT010000108.1 GCA_017454525.1 Clostridia bacterium | reverse complement strand
TCGTCAAAGAGCACCACGCTGTATGGCTTCCGGCGGATCTTCTCGGTGAGCTGTCCCGCATCGTCGTAGCCGACGTAGCCGGGAGGCGCGCCGATGATGCGCGATACCGAATGCTTCTCCATGAATTCAGTCATGTCGAGCCGGATGAGCGTTTCGGGCGAGTCGAAGAGTTCGTTTGCGAGCGTCTTGACAAGTTCCGTCTTACCGACGCCCGTGGGACCCGCGAAGATGAAGGAGACCGGCTTTTTCTTGTAACTGATGCCGGCGCGGCTGCGTTTGATCGCGCGCACGACGGCGTCGACCGCCTCGTCCTGTCCCACGATCTTCTCCCTGATGCGCGCGCCCAGACGGTCGATCTTCTCAAATTCGGTCTCGGTGATGCTCGAAGCCGGGATCCCCGTCCACATCTCGATCACGCGGGCGAGCTCGTTTGACGTCAGTTCGACCTTGTCCGCTTCGGCGCGCAGTTGTCCGAGGCGCTCCTCGAGACTCAGGATCTTCTGCTTGAGTTCCGCTAATTTTTTATACTTTTCTTCGGTTTGCGCATCGTCCTTCGTCTCGGAGTTTTCGAGCTCCTCCTGCTCGGACAGCAGTTTCTTGTGCTCGTCCTCCGCCTTCATCAGTTCCTTCAGGCAGGGGGTGTTGATCGACAGATACGCGCCCGCTTCATCGAGCAGGTCGATCGCCTTGTCGGGCAGATAGCGGTCGGTGATATAGCGCTCGGAGAGCACGACCGCCCTGCGCAGCACCTCGTGCGGCACGCGGATGCGGTGGAAGGTCTCATAGCGGTCGGCGATCCCGCAGAGGATCTTGTAACTCTCTTCGATGCTCGGCTCCTCGATCACGATCGGCTGGAAACGTCTCTCGAGCGCCGCGTCCTTCTCGATATACTTTCTGTATTCCGCGAGGGTGGTCGCGCCGATCACCTGGATCTCGCCGCGTGACAGGGCGGGCTTCAGGATGTTCGCGGCGTTCATGCCGCCCTCGGCGTCGCCCGCGCCGACGATGCTGTGCACCTCGTCGATCACGAGGATGACGTTGCCTAAAGCTCTCACCTCGTCCACAAGCCCCTTGATGCGCGCTTCAAACTGACCGCGGAACTGCGTGCCCGCTACGATCGCGGTGAGATCCACCAACTGCACTTCCTTGTTCTGCAGCTTATACGGGACGTCGCCCGATACGATGCGCTGCGCCAGCGCTTCCGCGAGCGCCGTTTTGCCGACGCCCGGCTCGCCGATCAGGCAGGGGTTGTTCTTCTGCGCGCGGCAGAGGATCTCGACGAGCCGCGCGAATTCGCGCTCCCTGCCCACGATCCTGCCGAGCTCGCCCCTGCGGGCTTTTTCGGTCAGATCGCGGCAGTAAAGCGGCAGATACTGACGCTTTTTCTCGTCCTTTTTCTTCTTTCGGTCGCCCTTCGGGGGACGGGCGGAGGAAGCGCCGCTTCCGGTTTGTTCCTGTTCGTCGGGAGAGATCAGCCCGCCGAAGAGTTTCTTGAAGTCGATCGGCGGCGTATGGCTGACGGGATCGTCGACGTCGTTTTCCTCGCCGTCCTCACCGTCGGTCTCCGCCGGCAGATCGCCGGAGGACATCATTTCCTCCATTTCCATATCCATGCGCTCGAGATCCTCGTCGGTGATCCCCATTTTCTGCATGATATCGTCCACCGGCTTGATGCCGAGTTCCTTTGCACACTTGATGCAGATCCCCTCGTTGATCGTCTGATCCTTTTCCATCCGGGTAATAAAGATCACCGCGGGACGTTTTTTACATCTTGCACATAATTTCATTTTCATTCGCTTGGGTCCTTTCGTATACGGAGCGTTTTCCCGACGCCCGGTCTTCTATGCCCTGTCGGGCGTTTCATTCTCGTTTTCAGCCGCTTGCGCGCCGGAGTTTTCCGTCAGTTCGCGGATCTCGACGCTTTCGCGCATATTCTCCGCTTTGTCGCGGTAGCAGAAGAAGATCGCGTCCCCCGCGCCCGGCATGATCTTTTCGGGCATCGAAACGGTCATCACGCGCGTTTTTCCGCTTTCAAGATCGACGGCGACCGTGCGGGCGCCGCCGCAGATGAACAGCAGTCCGTCGGACAGGTTGAGCCCCGCGATCCTGCCGGTATGTTCGATGCGGCGCGAGAATTCTTCTTTTTCAAGGTCGCAGCAGAGGACTTCATAACTGCCCTCCACGCTGTTTATTTCAAAACTCACGGCGGCGGTTTTTTCATTGAACGTGAAAAATCCCGGCGTCTTTCCTTCAAAGCCGACGCTTCCGTGATCGGCGCCGGCGTTCCCGTAGAACGCCACGCGGTCATGATAGAGGATCGCGGCGCCCTTTGAGGTCAGTTTTCCCGCAAGCGGCACGCCGTCGGTCACGACCTCGCCCGTCAGTTTCGCCTCTCCTCCGACATCATAAATGCAGACGTGCCCCTCGATCTTGCCGTCCTGCGTGTTCGTCACGCACAGGAGCAGCAGACGGTTCCCGTCGTCGGAAAGTTCCGCTGCGATCGGGTAGCGGTCGACGGAGATCTCCTTGATGAGTTTGAACGACCGGTTGTAGATCTTCATCACGCAGAGATAGGTCGACGAGGAGGTGAGGATCAGATAGCGTCCGTTGTCGCAGACGTCGGCGCCGTAGATCGGGAAGGTCTCGCTGCCCTCAAAGAGCTCCGTCACGCTGTTGCAGACAAGGTAGGTCTTCCCTTCGCGGTCGTACATCAGGATATAGTCTTTCCCGCTGTCGATCGCGGGCGCGTTCATTTTGGCTTTCACCTGCAGAGCGACGTTCCCGCGATGATCGTACAGCCGCAGGCCCGCGCCCGTCCCCACGGCGAAATACTCGCGGTAGGCGGCGTAGTCCATCGTGCGGTCGGCGTCGTAGCGCACCGTTGTGTACGCGACCTCCTCGCCGGGAAAACTGAACGACGCGTTGCGTAAAAGCAGTTTCAGTTTTTCGCCCGTGATCTCGTTGCTGAACAAGAACGCCATGACCACCGTGAAGACGACCAGGATCACTGTCACGGCGTAGCGGGTACGCCGGGTGACCTTCGCCAGCTTCGTGAAATAGGGATCGGGCGGTCGGGACGCCTTCTTGCGCCGCTCGGGAAGAACGCGTCCGGTCTGCACTTCCAGGGGCTTGACCGCTTTTTCGCCCTGGACAGTCAGACTCTTATCTTTTTTCTTTCTGCCGAACAACAGCGTTCCTCCTTTCCCGTTCCGGCGTCGGAACGAAACGATCACGCGCGGTGATCTTCGATCGTTTTTTCCAGTTCCCCGCGGTCGTAAAAAACGCGGTTCAGATACAGTCCCCACGGCGGCGCCGTTCTGCCCGCCGCGGACCGTGCGCGCGCGTCAAGGATCTCCTTCACGCCCGAGCCCTTTCTTATCCCGGCCTCATAGAGCGTGCCCGCGACGATGCGCACCATATTGTAAAGAAAGCCGTCGGCGCAGATGCGGATCGAGATCGCTCCCCCGGCGCTCGTCACGCGGCAGTAATACACGGTCCGCACGCGGTCGCCCGGTTTTCCGCCCGCCGAGCAGAAGGAAGAAAAATCGTGTTTTCCCTCGAGCGCCGCCGCTTCGCGCGCCATGCGCCCGACGTCGGGCGCCTCGCCCGCAATCGACCAGACGCGCCGCGCTGCGAAGGGATCGCGCGGATCGGCGGTCGAGAGCAGGTATTCGTACTCCTTGGCGACCGCTCCGTAGCGCGGATGAAAGCCGCCGTCGACGCGCCGCACGCCGTAAACGGCGATATCGGGCGGAAGCAGGCGCATCAGCGCGCCCGGCAGGCGTTCGAGCGGGAAAGCGTCAAGCGCCGCCGACTCGAGGGTGCAGAAATACTGCCTCGCGTGCACGCCCGCGTCGGTGCGGCTGCAGCCGGTGACGGCGCAGGGAGACGACAATAGCGTTTCCGCCGCCGTCTGCAGGGTATTCTGTACGCTCGGCGCATTTCTCTGCACCTGCCAGCCGCTGTACGCGCTGCCGTCGTACGCGATCTCTGTCAAAATCTTCATACGCTGATCCTTTGATCTTAAAACGTGTCAGAATGAGAAATTCATACCGGTGATCCCGAGTGCGGAGGAACTGATCATCGGAAGGAAACGCACCGCGATGAAGAGCGCGCAGAAGAGAATGAACAGGAAGTCCTTCGCCGTCATTTTCATGATCTTCATGCGCGTTCTGCCGGTCCCGCCCCTGTAGCAGCGGCACTCCATCGCCAGCGCCAGATCGTCCGCGCGGCGGAAGGAGGAGAGCAGCAGCGGTATGAGCACCGGCACCAGCGCCTTGACGCGCCGGATCACGTTGCCGCTTGAAAAATCGGCGCCTCTCGACTTCTGCGCGGAGATGATCTTGTCGGTCTCCTCGATCAGCGTCGGGATGAAGCGCAGCGCCAGCGACATCATCATCGCAAAGGTGTGCACCGGCACCCTGATCTTCGCGAGCGGCGAAAGAAGCCGCTCGATGCCGTCGGTCATGTCGATGGGAGAGGTGGTATAGGTGAGCACGACGCTCGTCTGCAGGATCAGCAGAACGATGCGCAGCGCCATTTTTACGGCGCTGACGATCCCTTCGACGCGGATGACCGGGTGAAGGAACCAGATGCGGAAGTCCGCAAGGACGTTTTCCTCCTCGCCGCCCGTAAAAAACATATTGAAAAACGCCGTGATGATAATGATCACGATCAGGGGCTTGAGCGCCTTGAAGACCGTCCCCGCGGGGATCTGCGAAATGATGATGAGCGCGGCGGTCAGAAGGATCAGCACGCCGTACGCGAGTGCGCTCTTCGCCAAAAAGACCGCGACGATCAGAAGGATCGAACAGAGGATCTTGGTGCGCGGATCCAGACGGTGAAGAAGCGAATTTCCCGGGAAAAACTGACCGAGCGTGATATCCTTAAGCATCGCTTTGCCCTCCCTTCAGAAGGGGAAGCAGTTCCCTTTTCGCTTCCTCGACGGTGAAAACGTCCTTGGAAACGGGCAGGCCCATTTGCGCAAGTTTCTCCATGAGCAGCGTGATCTGCGGCACGTTCAGACCGAGTTTTTCCAAAGTCTCGCGCCCCGCGGAAAAGACCTTTTTCGTCTCGTCCATCATCACCGCTCTGCCGCCGCACAGCACCGCCGTTTCCTCGGCGTAGCGCGCCATATCGTCCATGGAATGGCTGACGATGATCACCGTGCGCCCGGTCTTCTCCTTATAGTTCACGATATTGCCGAAGATCTCCGCCCTTCCCCGCGGATCGAGCCCCGCGGCGGGTTCGTCGAGAATGAGGACCTCGGGCTCCATGGCGATCACGCCCGCGATCGCCACGCGGCGCTTCTGTCCGCCCGACAGATCGAAGGGCGACGCGTCGTACAGTTCCTCTCCGATCCCGACGAAGGCGAGCGCTTCCTTTACTCTGCGCTCGATCTCCGCGTCGGACAAGCCCATATTTTTCGGCCCGTAGGAAACGTCCTTCCGGACGGTCTCCTCAAAAAGCTGATATTCGGGATACTGGAAGACCAGTCCCACTCTGAAGGCGATCTCGCGGATCTTTCCGGGCTTCTCCCAGACGTCCTTTCCGTCAAGCAGCACCGTGCCCTCCTGCGGACGCAGAAGACCGTTCATCATCTGCAGCAGCGTCGATTTCCCACTGCCGGTATGCCCGATGATCCCGGTGATGATCCCGCGGCGGATATTCAGGTCGACGTGATCCACCGCCAGTTTCATAAACGGCGTGCCCTTGCCGTAAGTATACGAAACGCCCTTCAATTCTATTGCGTATTCACTCATAAGGAATGATTTTCCTTCACTGTTTTTTACCCGCGCAGAAGCGGCATATCTCCCGGGCGCACGCGTCGAGATCCGTGATCCCGTCGTCGAGCGGCACGCCCGCCAGCCGCAGTTCGTGAAGCAGCTTTGTGGGCTGCTGTACGTCCAGTCCCATTCTCTGCATCGCTTCCGTTTCGGAGAACACCTCGTGCGGCGTTCCGTCGAGGGCGATGACGCCGTCGTTGAGCACGATCACGCGGTCGGCTTCGAGCGCCTCTTCCATATTGTGGGTGATGTGGATCACCGTGATTCCCATTTCGTCATGGAGTTTTCCGATCGTCTCCATGACCTCTTTCCGTCCCTGCGGGTCGAGCATCGCCGTCGCTTCGTCGAAGATCATGCATGAGGGACGCATGGCGAGAATGCCCGCCACCGCGACGCGCTGCTTCTGTCCGCCCGAAAGGCGCGTGGGCGAATGGCGCGCGTATTCCGAAATATCCATGATCTTCAGTACCTCGTCAACCCTCCGGCGGATCTCCGCCGGCTCGACGCCGAGGTTCTCGGGACCGAAGGCGACATCCTCCTCGACGACCGTCGCCACCAGCTGGTTGTCGGGGTTCTGAAAGACCATGCCGACCTTGCGGTGCAGTTCGATCAGATCGTCCTCCGAAAGGTTCTCGTCGCTGATCTTCATGCCGTCCACGAAGATCTCGCCCTCGTCGGGCAGCAGTATCGAACAGAGCAGTTTCGCGAGCGTCGATTTGCCGCTGCCGTTATGCCCCAGCACCGCCGTGAACGTCCCCTTCTCAATGGACAGAGAAAGATGTTTCACAGCCGCCTTTCTGTTCTCCCCTTCCCCGTAGGAAAAGGATACGTCCTTACATTCGATAAACGCCATAGTACGAATTATTTCCTTATTATATCTTTTCAGAAGTCCAGAGGGCGCTTGCGCCGCACGGCAGAACGAGTCCCGTCTGTGTGACGGGCAGACCGATCTCGTCGGACGCCACGTGCCCGCCGAGAGGGCGCGGAAGAGCAAGCGAAAGCAGATAGCCCATCGTCGACGCCGACAGTCCGGTCGTATAGGAATTGAGCAAGAAGAAGAGCGCGTCGGGAGAGAGCAGTTTTGAGAGCAGCGCCAGAAGGTCTCCCAGTTGATCCTCGAGCTTCCAGACCTCCCCCGACGGGCCGCGCCCGTAGGAGGGGGGATCGAGGATGATCGCGTCGTAGAGGTTTCCGCGGCGGATCTCTCTTTCGGCAAATTTCTTACAGTCGTCGACGATATAGCGGATCGGAGCGGCGCCCAGTCCCGAGCGCTCGGCGTTGACGCGCGCCATCTGCACCATCCCTTTGGACGCGTCGACGTGGCAGACCGAAGCGCCCGCCTTCGCGCAGGCGACCGTCGCGCCGCCGGTATAGGCAAAGAGATTCAGGACCTTCACCGGTCTTCCGGCGGAAACCGCCTTTGAGATCAGGGCGTGCATCCTGTCCCAGTTGACCGCCTGTTCGGGGAAGATGCCGGTGTGCTTGAAGCCCATCGGCTTCACCGTGAAGGTCAGACCGAGACGGCTGTAGGAGACCGTCCATTCGGGCGGCAGAGCGTTCGCGTCCCACGCGCCGCCGCCGCCCGCGGAGCGGGTATAGTGCGCGTCGGGCTTTCTCCACGCCGGATGGCGGGCTTCCCCCTTCCAGATCACCTGCGGATCGGGGCGCACAAGGACGTAATTTCCCCATTTTTCGAGCCGCTCGCCGTCGGAGCAGTCAAGAAGTTTGTATTCTGTCCAGTGTTCGGCACACCACATATCGGGTCCAAATTCCTTTCATCGTTATCAAGGCGCAGAGCCCGCGGGGATCATTCGTCGAACAGTCCGGTCTGACTGCCGCCGTTCCCGCCGTTCCCGCCGCCGCCCGATCCGGGCAGCGCGACGCCGAGGTGCTCGTAGGCGAGCGGCGTCACGCATCTGCCGCGCGGCGTGCGGTTCAGAAAACCGATCTGCATCAGGTAGGGCTCGTAGACGTCCTCGATCGTGATCGATTCCTCTCCCACGGTCGCCGCCAGCGTTTCAAGCCCCACGGGACCGCCGCCGAACGCCTTGATGATCGTCATGAGCATTTTTCTGTCAACGGCGTCCAGTCCCAGCTCGTCCACTTCGAGCGAACGCAGCGCGTAATCGGCGATCTGCCGGTCGACCTCGCCGTTGCCCATCACTTGCGCGAAATCGCGCACGCGCCGCAGGAACCTGTTGGCGATACGCGGCGTCCCGCGGCTGCGCGAGGCGATCTCAAGGCAGCCGTCCTCGCTGATCGGCGTCGAGAGGATGCCGGCGCTGCGGCGTACGATCTGCGACAGTTCCTCGGGCGTATACAGTTCAAGTTTGAAGATCATGCCGAAGCGGTCGCGCAGAGGCGTGGACAACTGTCCCGCGCGCGTCGTCGCGCCGATCAGCGTGAAATGCGGAAGAGACATCCGGATGCTGCGCGCGGCTGGTCCCTTGCCGATGATGATATCGACCTGATAGTCCTCCATCGCCGGATAGAGCACCTCTTCCACGGTGCGCGGCAGACGGTGGATCTCGTCGATGAAAAGGATATCGTGCTCGGAAAGATTCGTGAGCAGCGCCACGAGGTCTCCCGGACGCTCGATCGCCGGTCCGGAGGTGACGCGCAGATTGACGCCCATCTCGGTCGCAATGATCGCCGAAAGGGTCGTTTTTCCGAGCCCCGGAGGGCCGTAGAGCAGAACGTGCTCCAGTCCCTCGCCGCGGTTTTTCGCCGCCTGCATATAGACGCGCAGGTTTTCCTTGACCTTCATCTGACCGACGTATTCGTCGAGCGTCTTCGGGCGCAAAGTCACCTCCTCGCCGTCGCCGACGGTCGGGGAGGAACTGACGATCCTGTTCTCAAAATCAAAATCCTCTTCGTTGATCCCGTTCTCAATAATGTTTTTCACCGCTGTACTCCTTTACGTTCACGCTTTGGAGAGCATTTTCAGTCCGTCTCTGATGAGTTCCTCCGTCGATTTCCCGGCGGAAGCGACCTTGCGCAGCGCGCCCGTCGCCTCTGAGCGCGTATAGCCGAGCACCATCAGGGCGTTGAGCGCGTCGTTCAGGTTTCCGCCGCCTTCGTCGACGGCGTCGGGCAGGTCGTCCGCCGACACGCCGAGAGTCTTCGCCATTCTGTCCTTGAGTTCCAGCACGACGCGCGCGGCGATCTTCGCGCCGACGCCGTTGGCGCGCGCGATCGATTTCGCGTCGCCCGTCAGAACCGCTTTCTGCAGACTCTGCACCGTCATGACCGAAAGGATCGCCACCGCCGCCTTTGGCCCGACGCCCGAAACGGAGATGAGCAGCTCATACGCCTCCTCTTCCTCCTCCGTCGCAAAGCCGAAAAGTTCCATCGCGTCCTCGCGCACCGAGAGATAGGTATAGAGCCGCACGGTCGAGCCGGCTTTCGTCGAGACCGCCTGCCTTGTCGTGGCGCTCACCGTCAGTTTGTACCCCACGCCGCCGCAGTCGATGACCGCAAAGCCGGGCGCCGGCAGAGAGAGTTTTCCTTCAAGATAGTAGAACACTTCCGTTTTTCCTTCCGTTCGTGATTTTTCCGGCGCCGCCGGACGCTATTTGATATTGAAATACTTTTTCAAGGGACTGCCGCCGGTGTGCGCGTGGCAGATCGCGATCGCCAGAGCGTCCGCCGTGTCGTCGAGCTTGAGGGTCTCGCCGAGCGACAGGATCGAACGCACCATGACGATGACCTGCTTCTTTTCCGCGCCGCCGTATCCGACGACCGACTGCTTGACCTGCATCGGCGTATACTCGAAAATATTGACGTTCTTTTCCTTTGCGGACAGCAGGATCACCCCGCGCGCTTCGGCGACCGTGATGCCGGTCGTGATATTCTTGTCGAAAAAGAGTTCCTCGATCGCCATATCGTCGGGATGATACTTGTCGATCAGCGTGCGCATGCTCTCGTGGATGATCTGCAGGCGATCCCCGACGGGCGTGTGCGCCTCGGTGCGGATCGCGCCGAAGCCGAGCACCCTGAAGCGCGGAGCGACGTATTCCACAGCGCCGAAGCCGACGATCGCCAGCCCCGGATCGATCCCCAAAATAACCACGGCGCACCTCCCCACAATAATTCATAATATTATATCATATAAACGCCCGGTTGTCAAAGGTTTTCAAAGATATTTTTTCCGGGCGGGCAAAGATATTTTCCTTCCCGCCGCCCTGAGGTTTTTTCAGACCGGAGATTTTTATATCTTGACAGAAAGGGCGCGCGGGTATATAATAGGCGGAGGAATACTTCTGAAAGGAAAAGACGAAATGAAACATTTCTTGACGGCGCTGACGGCGCTCGTTGTCGCGGCGTGCGCCGTATTCTCATTCACCGCCTGGTCGTTTGCCACGGAGTACGACGCCTGGCCGAAGGCGTACAATATCTATTCCGATCCCGTAACGAAGGGCTCGTCGGGGCGCTTCACCTCCTTTATGATCGATTTTTACAGCGACGATACCCCCGACTACACCTTCTGGGCGCTGGCGAATTTCGGGCTCTTTAAATCGAGTAAAACAGTGAAGAAATACAGAAGCATCACCGGCGGCGGCGGATACGCGGGTCTGCAGGACGGCGCACGCTCCGAGAATCCCGACGGCAGCATCCTGCGCGACGAACACGGGAACGCGATCTACGGCAAGATCGGCATCATGTCCTTCTGGGAGATGACCTATTTTGACGAAAACAACGAGAAGCAGATCATGACGGCGTCGGCGCTCTACCCGCACGGCGACAGCGCGTTCGGCGGCGAGGGAGAGGGCTCCCACGTCATGTGGCCATACGCCTGGGACGACGGCGCGTGGTACACCATGCTGCTCCACACCTGGAATGACGCCGAGACCGGCACGACCTTCATGGGGCAGTGGTTCAGAAACGTCGCGACAGGAGAGTGGACGCTGCACTCCTATTTTGACACCCACCTGATCGATTCCTGCATGAACGGCGGCATGGGACTCTTCATGGAAAACTGGTCCTACTCTTCCCGCGAGGAGGTCCGCACGTTCCGCACGAAGAACATCTACATTCAGGACTACAAGAACGGCGAATGGAAATCCTTGGACACCTGCACGATGAGTTACGGCGACGGCGGCAAGACCAAGGTCGGCGGTCACGACTTCGGCGCGACCGACGAATACTTCTGGGGCGTCGCGGGCGGCACGGTCGAGGATCAGGCGGCGTACGACGCGGCGTCGAAGACCAAGGAGAAATACACGATCACCCAGCCCGCGGACCCGGCGCTCGGCGAGCAGAAAGCGCCGCTCGTGCGCTTCGAAACGAAGGACGGAAAAGCCGTGCTCACATGGAAGAACGATCCGACCGGCGCGCCGCAGCTCTCCTACGAAGTCAGAATTCTTGACCGGAACGGCGAGACCGTCGCTTCCAAAGCCGAAACAAGACCCGAAGTGTGCACGGTGACCTTCGAGGGGATCGAAGCGGAGGATCTCGACTACGCGCTGACGGTCTCTGACGTCTTCGGGAGAAGCGCGGTATACACGTCCGAAACGGCGCGCGCACAGCAGGAAGAGATCCTGCGCGGCCTTCCCTTCCCGGCGGCGGAACTCCCCTTCGCGCTCGCCGCAAAAGCCGAAACGATCGCCTTCCTCTTCCCTGAAAACAAGAATTGAACGAAAAAAGAAAAATTTTTCAAAATTTTCTATTGACAAACGCTCTTTCGTGTGCTATTATATGTCCTGCGCGCAGGCATAGCCCAGCTGGTTAGAGCGCTACGTTGACATCGTAGAGGTCATTGGTTCGATTCCAATTGTCTGCACCATAAAAACACGAGAGACGCCTGTGAAGGCGTCTCTCGTGTTTTTATCGTCCAAACTCCACGAATCAGAACCACGAGTTTTTTGCACGGGCGCCAGTCCGGGCAAAAAATCTCCAGGCACTTCGCTTGTCTGCGCTGGCTGCGTTTCCGTTTTGGCGAAGTGCTGGTTCTGATTCCAATTGTCTGCACCATAAAAACATGAGAGACACCCGCGAGGGTGTCTCTCATGTTTTTATCGTCCAAACTCCACGAATCAGAACCACGAGTTTTTTGCACGGGCGCCAGTCCGGGCAAAAAATCTCCAGGCACTTCGCTCTATCTGCTTCGGCCGCGTTTCCGTTTTGGCGAAGTGCCGGTTCTGATTCCAATTGTCCCGCTTCGCCGAAGCCCACGGCTTCTTCCGATTCCGGTAACTTTCAGACAGTTTTCGCGGCATTCGTCATCGCATATCGGAGTTTGAGGACTATCTGAAGAATTATGTTTTTGCTATTTTCCTGCCGTCTGTTGCAGTGACTATATATTGCACTTGAAACCGGTATCAGGAAGGATAAGTTCAGCCGAACACCTCGGTCAGGCGTTTTGCCGCCTCGACGGTATCCTCGGGGCTGCCGAAAGTCGAAAGCCTGCAGAAGCCCTCCCCGCATTTACCGAAGCCGACGCCGGGGGTTGCGATGATCTGCGCCCTGTGCAGAAGCATATCGAAGAAACTCCAGCTGTTCCGTTCGTCGGGGCATTTCAGAAAGATATAGGGCGCGTTCCGTCCGCCGCAGTACCAGAGTCCGAGTTTGTCGAGCGTCTCTGTCAGTACCGCGGCGTTTTTCTTATACACGGCGATGTTTTCCTTTATCTGCTTCTGCCCCTCCTCGGTAAAGACGGCGGCGCCGCCCTTCTGGATGATATACGAAACGCCGTTGGTCTTGGTCGTGCGGTTGCGCACCCACATACTGCCGAAGCGCATCCCGCGGCGCATCAGTTCCTTGGGGATCACGGTATAGCCGAGCCGCGTGCCGGTGAAGCCGGCGGTCTTGGACAGCGAACAGATCTCGATCGCGCAGGTCTTTGCGCCGGGGATCTCATAGATGCTGTGCGGCACGTTCTCATCCTCGATGAACGCTTCATAGGCGGCGTCGAAGAGGATCACCGCGCCGCGCTCGTTTGCAAAGTCGACCCACGCTTTCAGTCCCGCCCGGTCGTCTGCGGAACCGGTGGGATTGTTGGGCGAACAGATGTAGATGAGGTCCGCCTCCGCCGCAGGCGAGGGCGCGGGCAAAAAGCCGTTCTCAACGCCCGACGGATAGTGTACGATCCTCCTGCCCGCCATGACGTTCGCGTCGACGTACGCGGGGTACGCCGGTTCCATGATGAGCGCGCTCGACTGCCGGTCAAAAAGATCGAGGATATCGCCGAGCTCATCGCTCGCGCCGCTCGAGACGTACACCTCGTCCGACGACAGTTCTACGCCGCGTTTTCCGTAATGCGCGGCGATCGCTTCGCGAAGAAAAGGCGCGCCGCATTCGGGCATATAGCCGTGAAAGGTCTCCTTTTTCGCCTGATCCTCGACCGCCTCGTGAAGCGCGGCGATCACCGCCGGGCAGAGCGGCAGCGAGACGTCGCCGATCCCCAGACGGTAGAGTTTTTCGCCGGGATTGTTCGCAAGATAGGCGGCGACCTTTTGAGAAATACTGTAAAACAGATAGGACTCCTTGAGTTTCAGATAGTTTTCATTCGGTTTCAACATAACGCGATCTCTCCTTCATAAACAGTTTCCGCGCCGCCCGTCATGGTGACGCGCAGATCCTTTGATACAATAATCTCGAGCGCACCGCCGTCAAGGATCACCGACAGCGGAGCGTCCGCGCGGCACAGCCCTTTGCTGACCGCCGCAGCCGCCGCGGCGCAGGCGCCCGTTCCGCAGGCGGCGGTCACGCCGCTTCCGCGCTCCCACACGCGCATACGGATCGAATTCTCCGACAGGACCTTTGCCGCCTCGACGTTGACGCCGCCGGGAAAGGAAGGATGCGCGGAAATCTCCCCGCCGAAGCGCTCGACGTCCGGCGTTCCGTTATCGGGCACGAAGATCACGGCGTGCGGATTGCCGACCGATACGGGGGTCAGCAGAAACGTCCCGGCGCTCACGGTCAGCCTCCGGTCCTCCGAAACCTCCGCGTCCCCCATATCCACTGTGACCTCGCGCACCTTGCCGCCCGCCGTGTGCAGATGGAGCATCCTTATCCCCGACGCCGTTTCGATCCGCAGAAACGCCTTGTCGGTATAGCCCTTGTCGTAGAGATACTTCCCCACGCAGCGGATCCCGTTGCCGCACATCATTCCCTCGCTGCCGTCGGCGTTGAAAATGCGCATCCCGTAGTCGGCGACGGCGGAGGGGAGAATGTAGATCAGTCCGTCCGCGCCGACGCCAAAGCGCCGGTCGCTGAGTTTTACGGCAAGTTCCGCGACGTCTGACGGCGGCTCGTCAAAAATATATAGATAGTCGTTGCCGAGCGCCTGCATTTTGGTAAACCGCATAGCGTCACGTCCTTTCTTTCATTCTTTCAAACGCCGCGCCGACAAAGCCCTTGAAGAGCGGGTGCGGTTTGTTGGGGCGGGATTTGAACTCGGGATGGAACTGAACGCCGATAAAGAATGCGCGGTCGCTCAATTCCACCGCTTCCACAAGCCGTTTGTCGGGCGATATACCGCTGAGCGTCAGACCGTACTGCCGGAAGATCGAGCGGTAGAGGTTGTTGAATTCGTAGCGGTGGCGGTGGCGTTCGCTGATCCTGCTCACGCCGTAGCAGCGCTCCAACGCGCTGCCTTCAAGGATCTCGCAGGGGTAGGCGCCGAGCCGCAGCGTTCCGCCCTTATCGACCTCGTCGCTCTGCCCGGGCATGAAATCGATGACCTTGTGCAGACACCGCTCGTCGAATTCGCCGGAGTTCGCGTCTCCGAACCCGACGACACTGCGCGCGTATTCGATCACGGCGGTCTGCATCCCGAGACAGATGCCGAAATAGGGCAGATCCTTTTCGCGGGCGTACCGCGCCGCCAGGATCATCCCTTCGATCCCCCTGCTCCCGAATCCGCCCGGGACGATGATCCCGTCAAGCCCGCCCAGCGTCTCGCCGACGTTCTCCTCTGTCAGAGTTTCAGAATCGATCCAGTGGATCTTGATATGCGTATTATAGAAATACCCCGCGTGCCGCAGCGCCTCGGCGACCGACAGATAGGCGTCGTGCAGCGCGACGTACTTGCCGACCAGACCGATATGAACGGTATACGGCCGGTTCTTGATGCGCTCGACCATCGCCGCCCATTCCGCAAGATCGGGTTCCTTTGTCTTCAGCCCCAGTTCCCTTGCGACCACGGAGGAAAAGCCCGATCTTTCGAGCATCAGAGGCGCTTCGTAGAGGTTCGGCAGCGTGATGTTTTCGATGACGCAGTCCTTTTTGACGTTGCAGAAGAGCGCGATCTTGTCAAAGATCGCCTCCTCGAGCGGTTCGTCGCAGCGCAGGATGATGATATTCGGATTGACGCCCATGCCCTGGAGCTCCTTGACCGAATGCTGGGTGGGCTTGGTCTTGTGCTCCTCCGAACCGTGGAGATAGGGAACGAGCGTAACGTGGATGAAGAGGCTGTTCTCCCTGCCGACCTCAAGAGAGATCTGCCGCGCCGCCTCGATGAAGGGCTGCGACTCGATATCTCCGATCGTTCCGCCGATCTCGGTGATCACCACGTCGGCGTCGGAGTGTTTCCCGACGTTGTAAACGAACTCCTTGATCTCGCCCGTGATATGCGGGATGACCTGCACGGTCGATCCGAGATACTCCCCGCGGCGCTCCTTGTTGAGAACGCTCCAGTAGACTTTCCCGGTGGTCAGGTTGGAATACTTGTTCAGATCCTCGTCGATGAAGCGCTCGTAATGTCCGAGATCCAGATCGGTCTCGGCGCCGTCCTCGGTCACGAACACCTCGCCGTGCTGATAGGGACTCATCGTCCCGGGATCGACGTTGATGTAGGGGTCGAGCTTCTGCGCGGCAACCTTCAGTCCGCGCGCCTTGAGCAGTCTGCCGAGCGACGCCGCCGTGATCCCCTTTCCAAGTCCCGAAACCACGCCGCCCGTCACGAAAATATACTTGGTCATATCCGCTTCTCCTTTCATTTTCCGCTGTTTCCATAATTCGACAGAACGCGCGCCGACGGATCGTTCACGTCGCATCCCTTCCATGCTTTGTTGGGCATCCAGAAGCCGCTGATCATCCGCGACTGACCGGGATAGTATTTCTCAAAGATCTCCCTGTACAAGAGCGATTCCTTCGTGAAGGGACGCGCGTGATCGTACCTGCCCGAGAGCGCTTCGAACTCGCTGTCGGAATACTTCTTTTCGGCGTATTCTTTCAGATCGTCCGCCATCGAATGTCCGACCGCGTCGGAAAAAGCCGCTTTCTCGCGGAAAAGGATGTCGTCGGGCAGAGTGCCCGTTCCTTCAAAAGCGTGCCGCAACAGGTATTTCCCGACGCCGTAACGGTTCATCTTCATTTCAGGATCAACGCTCATCACATAAGAAACGAAATCGAGATCTCCGAAGGGCACGCGCGCTTCCAGCGAATTGACCGAGATGCAGCGGTCGGCGCGCAGGACGTCGTACATATGCAATTCCCGGATCCGTTTCACGGATTCCTCCTGAAACGCCGCGGCGTCGGGCGCGAAGTCGGTATATTTATAGCCGAACAGTTCGTCGGAGATCTCCCCGGTCAGCAAAACGCGGATATCGGTAAGCTCCTTTACCGCTTTGCAGACGAGATACATACCGATACTCGCGCGCACGGTCGTGATGTCGTAGGTCCCCAGCAGAGCGATCACCTCTTCAAGCGCGGACAGGACCTCTTCGCGCGTCATGTATACCTCGGTATGCTCCGCGCCGATGTATTCCGCGACTCTGCGCGCGTATTTCAGATCGATCGCGTCGGTATCCATGCCGATCGAAAAAGTTTTCAGCGGCGCTTTCATTTTCTTTGCGGCGATCGCGCATACCAGAGAGGAATCGAGCCCGCCGGAGAGCAGAAAGCCGATTTTCGCGTCGGAAACCAACCGTTTCTCCACGCCGGACGTCAGTTTTTCCCTGATCCCGGCGCAGACGGTTTCAAGACCGTCTCTTAAGACCTCCCGGACAGCCGTTATATCCCGGTAGCATACGAACCGCCCGTTCTTATAGTAGTGACCCGGAGGAAAGGGGTGAATCGAAGCGCAGATCCCGACAAGGTTCTTCGGCTCGCTAGCAAAGAGGATCACGCCCCGCCTGTCATAGCCGTAATACAGCGGCCGGATGCCGATGGGATCGCGGGCGGCGATGAACTCGTTTGTCCTGCCGTCGTAGATCAGACAGGCGAACTCCGCGTCGAGCATCCGGAACATATCGACGCCGTATTCAAAATACATCGGCAGAAGGATCTCGCAGTCGCTGCCGCTTGCAAAGACGCAGCCCTTCTTTTCCAGTTTTTCTTTTTCCTTTTCATAGCCGTACAGTTCGCCGTTGCAGACGGCAAGGCAGGAATTCAGTTCAAAAGGCTGCATTCCATCGGGCGTCAGTCCCATGATCGACAGGCGGTGAAAACCGAAAAATCCCTCCCCCGCCGCGACGACCCGGCTGTCGTCGGGTCCGCGCGATTTCGTTTTTTTGAAATGTTCAAGAGCCGCCTCCGTGTCTTCGGCGGCGCCGCAGTATCCGAAAACAGAGCACATGCGTTTTCCTCCTATCTCACGCTGAACAGGATATCCCCGTAGGTCGGGAACGGCAGATACGATTTTTCGGTCAGCGTTTCCGCTTCGTCGCAGTGCGCGCGCAGCGCCGCCATTCCGGGAAGGACAAAATCGCGGATCATGACCGATTCTTCAAAGACGTTCTTTGCGCCGGACAGCGCGGCCACGGCGGTCTGTAAGTTCTCCGCGGCGCCGTCGATGAGATCGGTCAGCGCCGACAGTTTTCCGACGAGTTTCGTTTCGTAGGCACAGTGAACGTCGGGCAGCAGCGCCTTTTTCGCCGCGGCGCCGCGCGCCGTATCGGCGGCAAAACGCGAGACCGCCGGCATGATCTGCGTCAACGCCATTCCGATCATGGTATTCGCCTCGATCGTGACCGTTTTGCAGTAGTTTTCAAGCAGGATCTCACAGCGTGAACGAAGTTCCTCTTTACTGAAAACGCCGTGCGAGGTCAGCATCGCGACGTTCTTCTCATCGAGCAGATGCGGGATGCAGTCGGGTGTGGTCGCGTAATTGTGCAGTCCCCGCGCCGCCGCTTCCCTGATCCACGCTTCGTCGTAACCGTTCCCATTGAACAGGATCCTTTTATGCGCTCTGACCGTCTGCCTGATCAGGTCGTGCAGCGCCGTTTCAAAATCCGCGCTGCCTTCGAGACGGTCGGCGAATACGCGCAGACTCTCCGCAACGGCGCTGTTGAGCATGATGTTCGCGCAGGCGATGCTGTCGGAGGAGCCGACCATGCGGAATTCGAATTTGTTCCCGGTAAACGCGAAGGGAGAGGTGCGGTTGCGGTCGGTGGTATCGCGGTTGAAGCGCGGCAGGACGTCGACGCCGAGCTTCAGGAGCGTGTTTTTTCCGCCCTTGTAGGGGGTGTCGTTCTCGATCGCGTTCAGGATCTCGGTCAGTTCGTCGCCCAAAAACATCGAAACGACCGCGGGCGGCGCTTCCGACGCGCCCAGACGGTGGTCGTTCCCCGCGGAGGCGACCGAGATGCGCAGAAGGTCCTGATAATCGTCCACCGCCCGGATCACCGCGCAGAGGAAGAGCAGGAACTGCGCGTTCTCGTAGGGCGTTTCGCCGGGTGAAAGAAGGTTCTGCCCTTCATTCGTGGAGATCGACCAGTTGTTGTGCTTCCCCGAGCCGTTCACGCCCGCAAAGGGCTTTTCGTGCAGAAGACAGACCAGTCCGTGACGCGCGGCGACCTTCTGCATGATCTCCATCGTGAGCTGGTTGTGATCGGTGGCGACGTTCGCCGTCGTGTAGATCGGCGCCAGCTCGTGCTGCGCCGGCGCGACCTCGTTGTGTTCGGTCTTCGCCATCACGCCGTGCGCCCACAGTTCCCTGTTCAGTTCCTCCATATAAGCGGCGACTCTCGGCTTGATCGCGCCGAAATAGTGGTCGTCCATTTCCTGCCCCTTCGGCGGTCTTGCGCCGAAGAGCGTTCTTCCGGTGAAGCGCAGATCGGGACGGGCGTCGTACATCTCCTTCGTGATGAGAAAGTATTCCTGTTCGGGACCGACCGACGGGCGCACGCATTTCGCCGTATCGTTGCCGAAGAGCCGCAGGATGCGCAGCGCCTGGCGGTTGAGCGCCTCCATGGAGCGGAGCAGCGGCGTTTTCTTGTCCAGCGCCTGCCCGCCGTAGGAGCAGAAGGCGGTCGGGATGCAGAGCGTTTTCTCCTTGATAAACGCGTACGAGGTCGGGTCCCACGCGGTATAGCCGCGCGCTTCAAAGGTCGCGCGCAGTCCGCCCGACGGGAAGGACGAGGCGTCGGGCTCGCCCTTGATGAGTTCCTTGCCCGAGAACTCGGTGATGACGCCGCCGTCGGGCGCGGGCGAGATGAAGCCGTCGTGCTTCTCCGCCGTGATCCCGGTCAGCGGCTGAAACCAGTGCGTGAAGTGGGTCGCGCCCTTCGAGACCGCCCAGTCCTTCATCGCTTCCGCGACGGCGTTCGCCACCCCGGGATCCAGTTCCACGTTCTCGTCGATCGTCTTCTTGAGAGAAGCGTAGACCGCGGACGACAACACCGATTTCATCACCCTGTCGTTGAAAACCATACTTCCGAAGTATTCCGGTACCGTATCCATTTCCTTCCTCCTTAAAAAAACAGAGGCGCCTTTCATACTGCCTGAAAGACGCCTTTGCCCCGTGATTATGAACATAAAAAGAAAAAAAGCGGCTATGAGCCCCGTCGCTCAAAGACGCCTTTGCCTTTATGGACCGTATTATACACCCGCGAAAGCCGCTTGTCAAGACCGAAATGAAAAAAAGAACGAAATCCTTTCATTTTTCTTGACAAACGCCCCGGCGTGTAGTATAATTCCGACGTGAGCAACGACGTTCATTTCGGCAGCAGAGGATCTTTTGCGCTCTTTTGCCGCGCGGAATGGACTTTTTCTTTTTTTGGAGGAAGTCATGAAGTATTCAAAAGAGGAAGTACTGGAATACGTGATCGAAGAGGACGTGAAATTCATCCGTCTCTCCTTCTGCGACGTTTTCGGAAAACAGAAAAACATTTCGATCACGCGCGAGGAACTCGGGCGCGCGTTTGAATACGGCATCGCCTTCGACGCGTCGGCGATCAAGGGTTTCGGGGACGAATCGCGCTCGGATCTTTTCCTGCATCCCGATCCCGAGACGCTCATGGCGCTTCCCTGGCGGCCCGAGCAGGGGAAGATCGTCAGAATGTTCTGCACGATCACCTATCCCGACGGTTCGCCCTTCGTCTGCGATACCCGCACGCTCTTGAAAAACGCGGTGAACGACGCCAAAAAGGCGGGCTTCACCTTCTATTTCGGCGCGGAGCAGGAGTTCTATCTCTTTGAACTCGACGAGCGCGGTATGTCCTCCGGGATCCCCCACGACCGGGCGGGCTATATGGACTCGGCGCCCGAGGACAAGGGGGAAAACGTGCGGCGCGAGGTCTGTCTGACGCTCGAAAGGATGGGCATCCGCCCCGAGAGCGCGCACCACGAAGAGGGCCCGGGGCAGAACGAGATCGATTTCCGCTACACCGAGGCGCTGGAGGCGGCGGACAACGTCATGACCTTCCAGACGATCGTCAAGACCGTCGCCCGCAACAACGGTCTGTACGCCGATTTTTCGGCGAAACCGCTGGACGACGCGCCGGGAAACGGCTTCCATATCAACTGGTCCGCCAAGCCCGACGACGAATCGGAAACTCTGTCGAGAATGATCGCGGGCGTGCTCGACAAGGCGTGCGCCATGTCGGTTTTCCTCTCGCCTACCGAGAATTCCTATAAGCGACTGGGACAGATGAAAGCGCCGCGGTACGTATCGTGGTCCTTTGAGAACCGGTCGCAGCTCGTGCGCATCCCCGCGGCGGAAAAGGAGTACCGCCGCGCCGAACTGCGCTCCGCGGATCCGACGTCCAATCCTTATATCGCCTTCACGCTGATGATCTACGCGGGGCTCTACGGCATAGAGAACCGTCTGAAACTGCCCGCGCCCGTCAACGTCAATCTCTATAAAGCCGACGAGAGCGTATCGAAGGCGCTCAGACCGCTGCCGCGCGATCTTTTTGAGGCGAGGAACGCGGCGAAGTCCGATCCCTTTATCATTTCGCGCATCCCGGAAATGATCAGACGGATCTACTGCGGCGAATAAAAAAAGCGCGCCGGACAAACAGGCGGAAAGGAGGAGCGGGCAATGAGTCTGAAAGAACAGGTTTACAGCGTTCTGGTCGTCTCCGCGTCGGAGAAACTGAACGCTTCGCTCGCCGCGCTCTTCCCTCTTCCTCTCTTCGATCCGGTGAACGTCGCCTCCGGGATCTCTCAGGCGAAGCGCGCGATCGCCGAGCGTCCCTACGACGTGATCGTCGTCAATTCTCCGCTGCCCGACGGCAGCGGCGTGAGTTTCGCGCTCGACACGGCGGCGCGCCCGGACACGGTGGTGCTGCTGCTCGCACGCGGCGAACAGTACGACGACCTCACGGGCACGCTCTCTTCAAACGGCGTGTTCATGCTCCGCAAGCCCGTGCCCCGTCCCATTTTCGAGGCGGCGACGGGATGGCTCGTCAGCGCCCGCGAGATGCTGCGGAAAACCGGAATACAATCTCTTTCGATCGAAGAAAAAATGGCGGAGATCCGGCTCGTCAACCGCGCGAAATGGCTGCTGATCTCAAAGAAAGGCATGACCGAACCGGAGGCGCACCGCGCAATTGAAAAAGCGGCGATGGATCGCTGCGTTTCAAAGCGCGTCATCGCCGGAGAGATCATAAACGAACTGTCGCCCTGAAGCTGACGCTCCGGGGCGCTTTTTCGTCCGGAAAACGTTTTCGGGAAGGATTCAAAAAAACTTAAAAGAGTTTCGGGAATAATGCATCTTTGAGTTTCGGGAATAATGCATATTCTTCTTGCATTTTATTTCCACCTATGGTATAATACTTATTAAAGAAGCGGAACGCCGTTTTCAAAAACAGAAAAGAGGACTGAATATGAGAAAAATTACAGCAGCTCTTCTCGCATCGGTCATGATCCTGTCCCTTGTCGCCGTGTTCCCTGTCACGACGAGCGCGAGCGACGGAATACTGATCGACTACGGTTCCGACTGGGACTACGTCTACTATGAGGAAGACCCGAACGTCGGCATCACGCACACCGCCCCCGACGGTTGGCTTGACGGCAGCGACAACGAGACCTGGCAGACCGCGACGGCGCCGATCGGCCCGAAATGGTGGGGCGATCCGGCGTCACGCCTGCCCGTGCAGTACTACATCGCCTTCTTCCGTCACGACTTCACGATCAGCGACATTTCCAAAATCACAAGTCTGACGATGTACATCAAGTACGACGAGAAC
>JAFTCT010000107.1 GCA_017454525.1 Clostridia bacterium | reverse complement strand
GTTCTTCCGGTTTGCGTTTACCGAATATAACATCCCTCTGGTGCTTGGAAACGCTTACACCATCGCGATGGACGTTTACAAGGGCGAACAGCTCCTGTTCACCGGCTCCACCACAAAGGGGCAGTTCAGCAACTGGACCAAAGCCCCCGAGATCATCGTCAACGACGTGCCTCATAACTACGTGGAACCTGAACCGGAAAATCTGCCGATACTCGGCATTTACAACGAAGTACTCGTAGGTCAGACGGAAAAAAACGGTGAAACGAAAAACACCGCGACCATTCTCGGTTCGATCAGAGAATCGGTATTCGACGAAGGATCCGTCGTATACGATTCGATCAGAATGACGCTCTCGTTTACTTCGGATGCCCTGACGCAGCCTAAAACCTTTACTATTGAATTCAAAAGAGTGTATTCAACAGTGAGAAACGTGGCGTCGACAAATGCCGAGACTGCAGCCGCTCATGGCATCATCCATATTGACGACGACGTATATCTTTACGCGCTTGAGATCAACGGGATCGATCTCGGGAGTTATTCGGTTGACGTTTCGCTCGTTCCAATCCTGAACGGCGAAGAGGTGACCGAAGAAAAGGCGACTGCGACGATCGCCTTCAAGGTCAAGGAAGTGGGAGATTACGACTATACGTATACCGATATCGTCAACCGAATGCTCGACGCGCGCGCGCTGTCCTGCCCCGCGTCGGGCGAGCGCTCCTATGAAGCCACGTCTTACGACCGGTCGTCCGCATTCGTCAACGGGAATTATACTTCCTGGAGCGCGAACGGCGACGGGAGCGGATACATCGCGCAGACCGACGACGGCGGCATCCTGATCGCCGAGATGAACGGTCCGGGCTATATTTCGCGCATCTGGTCCGCCACCGCTTCTTCGGGCAGGGTCAAGGTGTTCATCGATGGAGAGATCACGGCAACGATCGATCTTTCGTTTGCCGATTACTTTAACTGCACGAAAGCGCCGTTTATTTACGCGGGCTTGTGCTACAACGATACGGCAAGAGGGCAGAACTCCTATCTTCCGATCACCTTCAGCGAATCCTGCCGGGTCGTCGCGTACGGCGACTGGGGACAGTACTATCACGTCAACTACACGCTTTTCCCCGAGGGGACAAACGTGGAGAGAATGCCGAGAGCGCTTACCGAAGAACAGGAAACGGCGCTTGCGGCGGTCAACGAATTCTTCCTCGCCGGGATCGGAAGCAATCCCTCCGGCGCGGCAGACGCTGCTTTTGAAGAATACACGATCGCAAAAAACGTTCCTGTCCAAAAAACTCTTACCGGTGCGGGCGCGATTGACAGCATTTTGTTCCGTGTGGATCTGCCGGACGAGAAGTATGCGATCGATACGGTCAATCTCTTAAAGAGCATCAAGCTGAAGATATATTTTGACGGGATGCAGGATGCGTCTGTAGACGCGCCGCTCGGTGACTTCTTTGGCTCTGCGTACGGTATGACCGACGTGCAGACGCTGCTGCTCGGTGTGCGTGACGACGGAACGTTTTACAGCTACTTCTATATGCCTTATCTCTCCGAAGCGAGAATAGAACTTTCTTACATCGGAGAAGGCACGATAGATATTCAGATGGCGGTCTCCGCCGTTACGGCTGATCGCACCGATAACGATATTATGTATTTCTGCGCCAGCTTTACAAACGGAAGTTATGAAGATACAAGATGGCCGGATCACGGGTTCCTGTCGGCGACCGGCGAGGGGCGGCTTGTAGGATTGACGCTTCATTCAAGCAAGTTTTCCGACGAGACTGATCCCGGATCAGGCGCGGGAAGCCACTGGTGGGGCGAAGGCGATGAAAAGTTCTTTGTCGATGGAGAAGAATTCCCGTCTTGGTTCGGCACCGGGACAGAGGACTTTTTTGGATACGCCTGGTGCGATTCAAATCTGTTCAGTCGCGCATATCACGCGCAGTCCTACTGCTTTGGCGGTGCGTATTCAAAGGGTAACCGCTCCTTGACGAGACTGCTCGTCACAGACAGCATCCCCTTCTATGACAGCTTCGGCGGATACCTTGAAAAATACTATTCCGACGATTACGTGACCTATGGCTACACCGCGTATTATTATCTTGCGCCGGGTTCGACCGCTTCTTTTGAAGAGGTTCCAAACGAGCGCCTGCTCACTTATTTCACTGCTGATCCGGGTTCGGGGATCTCGAATCTTGTCGAAGGCGAATATCTGAGATTCATCGGTTCGGATTCGACAACGATTTCGCAGGCACCGCAGTTGATGGACTATTTCGAAAAGGAAAACTGGAGCGGATATAAACAGCTGTTCATCAAGGGCCTGGGCATCGGGCAGTATGCGGAGTATACGCTTCCCGCCATATCGGACGGAAGGTATATGATTCTTGCCTCTTTCACGACAGCGCCCGACTACGGAAAACTCAGGGTATCGGTGAACGGCACGGAGCTCGGCGAAGAAATCGACTGTTATACCGCATCCGTTCTCGTCGAGTATCTTACCGAGATCGGTGAAGCGACGCTGACAGCCGGAAACAGCAACACGATCCGGTTTACCGTCACGGGGAAGAACGCATCTTCCGGCGATTATTATATCGGACTTGATTTCCTGCTTCTGATCCCCGCGGAAGACTACAGCGGAACGGAAAACGTAGACCTCTCCGAATACTGTGAGGTCACCAGAAAAAACGCTAAGAACGACGCGGCGTCGGAATACGTCTTCGAGGGCGAGGATCTGGTCACGGGAAGCGTCGTTTCGGAAGGAAGCGTTACCGCGCAGAATCTTGCGCACCTCGGACCTTATTGGAGCGGCGATCGGCAGTTGTGGTGGAAGAACGGCACCGTGTCCTCGACGCTGACACTGACCGTTGACGTTGCCGAGGCAGGCGATTATGCGATGAGCGGCGCGTTTACCAAAGCAAGTGATTACGGAACGGCAGATATCTATGTAAACGGTCAGAAAATCGCTTCCGATTTGGATTTCTACAACGGCAGCGTGGTGCATTACGCGGCGGAATTCGGTGTCGTGACCCTGCCGGCGGGAAGCGTTGAGATCACGATTCTGATTACCGGCAAGAACGCGTCTGCGGTCGGGTATATGATCGGCGTCGACTACTTCGCCATCAAAAAGGTCACAGCGGAACCCGCGGAGCCCATACTGCTGACCGACTACGCGATCTTCACGGCGGGCAGGGACGGCGTGACAAGAGTGCCGACCATGGCGGACGGAGACGTCGGCGGATACTACGATCTCGGCGCGTGGGCGGACACGGTCAACGATCCGGCGTACGGGATCAGCGGGAACTGCTATATCGAGGCTGACCTCGGCACGCT
>JAFTCT010000106.1 GCA_017454525.1 Clostridia bacterium | reverse complement strand
GGTGTCGCGCTGTCCGGCGCGACACCCCCCTTTTGCTTTGACCGTTCTTTGCGGTCTGTGGGATTATTCGTCAACGTTTCAGTAATTCTCCGCGGAAACTTCAAAATAGCTCTGCGGATGCGCGCAGACAGGGCATTTCTCGGGCGCTTTGGTGCCGATGACGATGTGACCGCAGTTGCGGCATTCCCAGACCTTCACGGTGCTCTTCTCGAAAACGGTTTTGGTTTCGACATTGGAGAGCAGCGCTCTGTAGCGTTCCTCGTGACGCTTTTCGATTGCGGCGACGCCTCTGAACTTGGCTGCGAGTTCCGCAAAGCCCTCTTCTTCCGCGGTCTTCGCAAAGCCCTCGTACATATCGGTCCATTCAAAGTTTTCGCCGTCCGCGGCGGCTTTCAGGTTGTCGGCGGTCGTGCCGATGCCCTTTAACTCCTTGAACCACATTTTGGCGTGTTCCTTTTCGTTCTCAGCCGTCTTTAAGAAGATCTCCGAGATCTGCTCGTAGCCCTCTTTTTTGGCGACCGACGCGAAATAGGTGTACTTGTTGCGCGCCTGCGATTCGCCCGCGAACGCGGTCAGCAGGTTCTGTTCTGTTTTTGTTCCGGAATAGGGGTTGTTCATAACTGATCCTCCTTGATAATTTTTTGAATTAGTTTATTTACGGTTTTCACCGGATCGCGGGTTTTTACCCGCCCGACATTAAAAACCGATTCTTTCGACGGAATATCCTTCATTTTTCAGAAGGGAGATAATGCCGCCGTCTCCGATAAAGTGTGCCGTTCCGACTGCAAAAAACGCCGTTTTCCCGCTCTGCAGGTATTCCTTTGCCTTTTCTGCCATATCGATATTGCGCTTCGCGAGCATTCTGTCGTTGCAGTCACGGATCAACTGCAGCTCTTCCGCGGTAAGGTCGTTTGTCGGCGCGTCGGCGGTCAACAACAGGTTTTCAATACCTGATTCTTCTCCGGAGAGCCAGTATTCATACAGCCGTTTCAGCGCGTCTTGCGATTCTTCGATACCGTTCAGATCGGATCTCATCGAGCAGATATAGTAAGCGTCCGGAAACGAGCGCAGCAAATCGGTCTGCATTGACGCGCTTTCAACTTCCAGAATTTCTTTTCCGCTTGAATGAGCGCTCTTCAACAGAAGCGAGTCCATCGCTTTTTCCGCCGAAAGATCGCATTTCATGAGCAGCGCCTGCTCTATAAACTGCGACCATATCGCGGGCTGATAATAATCGAACAGCGCGTTGTATATCTTTGCGGATTTGAGAACGTCGACCGCCCGGCTGTAGAGTTCCGCCGGAATGTGATCTTTGATCGTGGTTCCGTCTTTGTAAACGAAAGCGCTGAGCATCTGTATCTGCGCGTTCAGATCTTTTCCGTATGTTTCGCTGTCAAATTCGACGGCGAGGGCGTCGCACTGCGATAAGAACGGCTCCAATTGCCGCATGACCGTATCGCTGCGTTCGTCGCCCACATGGATCGTGCCGAAGAGATACGCCGTGTTGCCGTCCCGGTCGTTGACGCGCCAAAACAGAGGCGCATATTCCTCCGGGGGCGTATCGGAATTATCCTTCGTTTTCGGGGACTGCTGCGTCGGAGCGTCAGAGGAAGCCGCCGCGGCGGAAGTACTTGTCTTCGTTGAGGCGGATACGGGATCCTCGCGGGCTGTGCAGGAGTATAAAGGGAGCAGAAGACACAGCGATAAAAAGAGAACAAACAGTCTTTTCATTGTGAACCTCCGGCGCCGTTACAGCGCGTCGCTTCCGTCCTCGGGAATCACCTTTTTGACGGCGGTGATCGCACATTCGATCATGCCGTCCTCGGGCTCTTTGGTGGAGATGCGCTGCATCCAGAGACCGGGCGCGGAGAGGATCTTCACAAGGACGTTGTCGTGTTTTCCGGCGTAGCGGATGAACTCATAGCCGATACCGACGGTGATGGGGAAGAGCGCGATCTTGCAGAGAGAACGCAGGATATTGTTGAGAAACGCCTTTTCAAAGCCGAACTGGGGGATGAAAGAGCCGATGATGATGCCGAGAATGAGCATCACGATGAGGAAGGACGTGCCGCAGCGCGGGTGGAAGCGGCTCATTTTCCGCACGTTCTCCACGGTCAGAGGAAGTCCCCCTTCATAGCAGAAGATCGTCTTGTGCTCCGCGCCGTGATACATGAAGGTGCGCTTGATGTCCTTAATCTGCGAAACGCCGAACATATAAAGAATGAAGACGATGATCCGGATCAGACCTTCGAAAAGCGACTCGATGAGCATATTGGGATAGGTCTTGGGGGTGATGGCGCTGTCGATCGCGCCCTTGACCGTCCAGCCGTAAAGCTGGATCGGAAGCCAGATGAAGAGAAATACGGCGAGGGCGACGCCAAGCACGGAGCCGATCACGGCGGCGCCTGCGAAGATGCCGTCGTAACTGCCCTTGCGCTCCTTCTTTTCCTTCTGCTTTTCCGCGGCGGGGGATCCGCCGTCGGCAGCGCCGGAGGCGTCTGATTCTTCCATACGGGCGTCGCCGTTTTCGGACGCGGCAGTCGGTATTCCGGACGGGTCTTCGTCTTTTTTCTCTTCCTTTACGGAGGGTTCCGCGGAAGCGGCTTCCGGCGCGTCCTCCGCTGAAACCTCGGGCGTGTCTGTTTTTGCATCTTCCGCTTCCGGCGTTCCGGCGGCGGGCGCCGGTTCCTCCTCGCCGGGAAGGCGGTCAAGGGGCTCCAAGCCCTGTTTTGCCCTCTTTTTATTGAGTTTCTTCAGTTTGTTTTCGCGCTCCTCTTCCTCGGCGAGTTCGTCGATGCCCGAGAGGATCGCCGAGCGCATCATGCACTTGTATCCGACCTTCAGGGAAGCGGCCATGCCGTAAAGACCTCTGAAAAGCGGAAGCTTCCAGATCTTTGCCGGTTCCTTTGTCACCGTGGGGAATTCCTCCGTGACGATCTCGCCTTTGAGGTTCCTTACCGCCATCGCCGTGTTCTTCGGTCCGCGCATCATGATGCCTTCCAACAGTGCCTGACCGCCGATCGACGTTTTTCTCAGGCATACGGGCTTTTCTTTCTTTGCCATAATGATCTCCGATCCTTCGCCGCGCGACGGGCGCGGCGCAATGATAGTTCAGTATATACCATAGTTGTGAATTTTTTGTGAACGCCTGCGCTCACTTCGGCAGTCTGTCGCTGTGGCAGGTGAAATACAGGATCTGCGCCTCGCGGGAGAGGTCCGTCAGCGCGTCGAGAGACGCCCTGAGATGCTCGTCGTCCAGCGACATGAAGGGATCGTCGAGAACGAGGAAGGGGCGTTCGTCCGGGAAGGCGGTCCTGATCAGCGCGAGCCGGACGCAGACGTCCGAGAGCGCCGAAAAGCCGGTGGAGAAGTATTCCGCCGAGCGCAGAGCGCCGTCCCGCTCAAAGGAGAGCGACAGATCCCTGATCGACAGATGCGCGTCCGCCGCCAGCGATTCGTCGAGCATTTCCGCGAAAGCGCGGTAGTTGTGCACGAGCGGTTCCGCGTATTTTCCGAGCAGCCGGCGTTCGGCTGTTTCAAGATAGCCGCGCGTTCTGGTCAGGATCTCGTACTCCTTGTTCCTTTTTGCGAGTTCTTCTTTGAGATTTTCCGTTTCCGCGCGAAGCGCCTCGGCGGTCTGCGCCTGTTCCTCGCATTCCTTGACCGACTGCTCAAGGCGCGTGATCCTCTCGCGAAGAAGCGGGAGCGCTCTGTCCGATTCCGCTTTCTGCTCTTCGGTGACGCGGTCTTCCCGCGCCGCAAGACAGCAGGGATTTGCCGCTTCGAATTCTTCGCGCGCTTTTTTTGCAAGGAGATATGCCTGATACGATCCCGCTTTGCTCTCAGACAGTTTCTTTTTCTTTGCCAAAACCGCTTCGGGGTCGTCCTCCGGGGAGGCGGCGCCGGCGGAGATCAGGATCGTCATACAGTCCTTCCGGGCTTTTTGGGCGCTTTCCCGGTCTTTTTCGGCGTTTTTCTTCGCTTCCGACTGCTTGTGAAGGATCGCGCGGTATTTTGAAAGATCCTCCCTTAAGTAGTTGTACAGCAGCGCGCCGTCTTCGGAAACGTAGGCGGGGAAACGCTTTTTCAGACTTTCGATCCGCTCTTTTCTCTGTGCGATCAGGGCGTTCAGGCGTTTTTCCTCCGCGCTTGCCTGCGCAAAGCGTTCGCTGTTGACCGAATAGCGGATGCGGTCCTCCTTGAGGATGCGGATCTGCGTGTCATAGTCGTCTCCGAAGTACCCGCAGGCGCTGAGAAGGTCGTGCAGCTGCCTGCGCGCCTCGTCCAGACGTTCCTCCTTTTCCCGCGGGAAGGGCGGGATCCCGTCCTCCTTCTTCTTCAGATCCTTCACGACGCTGACGGCGATATAGAGGAGCGACAGTCCCGACAGGATGAACCACAGCCAGGAAAGCGGCAGTCCGAAAACCGCGAACAGGATCCCGCACGCAAGGCAGACGAGAAAGACCGCCGCGGCGACGGCGATCGCGCGCGTAAAGCGCGGACGCCTCTTCTGATTTGCCCGGCGCAGAGTTTCTTCCGCCGCCGCGCGTTCATACGCCTCTTTTTCGCCGCAGACCGCGCCGTATTCCCCGTACAGACGGTCGATGCGCGCAAGATCTTCTTCGGTGGGGCAGCCCTGCGTGAAGAGCGCCTCGTGGATCTTGTGCTCTTCGCTTGACAGAAGTTCCGAAAGACGCGCCCGCTCTTTTTCCTCTTTTTCAAGATCCGCTTCGTCCGAACGCGCCGAAAAGATCTCTTCATCTGTCGGAAGGTCTTTTGAAAAAGCCCCCGACAGGCGTTTGAGTTCCGATTTTTCTCCTTCCTCCAAAAGGTCGCCTGCGGCGCGGTCTTCAAAGAACCGCGCCCTCAGCAGCAGTTCTTCGCAGGCGTCCGCGGCGTCGGGGGAGAGAAGGGCGCCGTGAGCGCCGCCGACGTATTCCTCGTACAGAAGTCTTGCCGACGCTTCTTTATGTACGAGGTCTTCGTGCGTCCGGACGGCAAAACGCGCCTCCGCTTCGGCGTTCCAGCGTTCCGCCGTATCCTCCGCGCTCTTGAGGCGGGCTTTTGCCTCTTTCAGTTCCTCCGTGAAGCGATCGGCGAGGCGCGCGGAGGATTCCGCCCGGCGCAGTGCGGTTTCCGTGCCGGAGAGCCGCGCTTCAAGGTCGTCGATCATTCCGCCGCGCCCTCTTTCGAACTTATAGACTTTGCGCGCCTTCTGCAGGATGCCGTCGGCGCTTGAGAAGAGTTCCTCGTCGATCTCTTCGCCGCCGTTGAGAACTCTGTTCAGCTTTTTCATGATCCCCTCGGGACTGCCGCTGTCTTTTCCCGAGAGAAAGGCGGTGCGCAGAAAAGCGTCCTTCGGAATGCCGAACAGCGCGTCGCCCGGAGAAGGGAAGAGCTCGATCCTCTGCGCCCCGTCGGTCACGTCGTAGACGTTCAGTTCGTCGCGCGTGGCGCTGCTTCTGTCGAACGTCCGCTCGATGCGCAGGATCCTGCCGCCGGCGGAGAGGGTCAGCGTTCCGCCGAACGTCCCGCCGTCCCAGGGCGCGTAGCGCGCGCGTTCCTTCATCTCCCGGTCGTTTGCGCGCGTGGAATCCATCCCGTAAAGCATGGCGAGCAGGAACGCGGCGAAGGTGGTTTTTCCCTTTCCGTTCTTCTCGTAAATATAGTTGGGTCCTTCCGTGAATACGTACTTATAGTTTTTCAGTGTGCCGAACCCGGCGATCTCCGCGGACAGCAGCTTCACGGGAAACTCACCTCTTCTCCGGTCAGCGCCAGGATCCCGCAGCGCAGGATCTGCGTTTTCTCTTCTTCGGACAGCGCGCCGTCCTCCGTGACGGTCCTCACGAATTCACCGCGCAGCGACGGTTCGCCCGCAAAGGCTGCCACGTCAACGACCGGTCCCGTGCGGTTCTTTACGCTTGCGGCGAAGAACCTGTTTTCGAGCGCTTTTTCGAGATCTTCGGTGTGGAAATGCAGCGAAACGCCGACCTCTCCCGTCAGGTTCACGCGGACAAGATCGGACGGGCTGACGCCCGAGACCGCCTCGGAAACGCGCTGTTCGACGTCGTATTCGCTTTCCGCGCCGGTCAGAAGCACGTTTTTTTCAACGATCATGCGCTCCGCAAAGGGGATGAAGGTCCTTTTAAGGGTGCCGCCGTCGGTATCGATCAGCACGAAGCCCTTCGTTCCGCATTCGTCATAACCCCTGCCCTCGAGACATCCGCTGTAGCACCAGACGCCGCGCCGGTCGAGCGCCTCCTCTCTGTACGAATGAATGTGACCGAGCGCCAGATAATCCACGCCCTTATCGCAAAGAAGGGGGAGCAGGATCGTTCCGGGGGCGGGCGCTGCGCCGTACGCGACGGCTTGTCCGTGCAGCATGACGAAGTTGACGCGCGACGGGTCGGGGTCGATCTCCCGATAGATCAGACCGTAGTTCTCGCCGTTCAGTTCCATCCCGTAGATATCGACCTCGCCGTACGAATACTTCCTTGCGCGGTCGGAAAAACAGAGGAGATTGTCGGGAAGTCCCTCGACGGAGGAGAGCGACTCGTCATGATTTCCCGCAAGGCAGAGGAAGTCTACCGTCGGGTGATCGCGGACGACGGCGACAAAATCCCTGACGTAACGGTCGCGCGGCTTTCCCTCGTCGAATATATCGCCGCAGATCATGACCGCGGCGACGCCTTCGCTTTCGGCGTAATCGCAAAGTCTTCTGAAGGTATCGAACAGTTCTTTGCGCCTGACGCGGGCTTTATCGGGCGGAAGCCGGCTCTCCATCGCGGAGGCGAGATGCAGATCCGCCGTGTGGATGAATTTCACTGCGTTTTCTCCTTTGGTGGCGTTAGACTATACATACTTATTATAACATTACTTTCGCGTTTCGTCAAAGGTTTTTTCGCTTTTTTGTCAAAAACTCCGCAAAAAACCCCGCAAATTCCGCCGAAATCCGAAAGATATGCGCGCAGCACTTGACACGCCGGTTTTTTTGCGCTAAAATGACAATAGGAATGAGGAACAAAAGGAAGTGGAAACCGGTGAAAACTCAAACGAAAATCAAACTGATCCTGGCGCTGGTATTCTTTTTGCTGTTTTGCGCTCTGACGGTCCTGATCGTGACGCTGGACGTCCGGACGGCGGGTCCGTGCGAAACGAAGGTGGGGCTCGCTTCGCTGAATACCGCGGTGCGCGACGCGATCGGGCAAAACCACGCGATGTACCGCGTGTCGAAATGGATCGGACTGGCGGCGATCGCGGTTTCCGCTGCGGCGGCGCTCTTCGGCGTTCTGCAGCTGATCATGAGAAAGAGCCTTCTGAAGGTCGACCGCGCCATACTTCTGCTCGGCGGACTGTACGTTCTGACGGGTCTGCAGTACGTTCTGTTCGAGATCGCGAAGATCAATTACCGCCCTGTACTGGAGGAGGGTCAGTCCTTTCCCGAAGCGTCGTATCCGTCGTCGCATACTTTGATGATCGTCGTGATCTTCGGAAGCGCCGTGATCCTTGCGGAACGCTATATAAAGAACGCCGCACTGAAGAGAGCCCTTCAGTGCGCGGGATGTCTTCTGTGTCTTCTCGGCACGGCTGCCCGCCTGCTCTCGGGCGTGCACTGGTGTACCGACGTTGCGGGCGGCGCGCTCCTGGCGCTCGCGCTGATCCTTCTTTTCGCAGGACTTCTTGACATTTTCGCGCCAAAAGAGAAACAAGCAGGTCAGACAGAGGAAACAGAATGATGAACGCTCCCGACACAGCCCGCGCATCGACGGGCAGAAGAATAGATCTCCATACGCATTCCATGATCTCCGACGGCTCGATGACGCCGGAGGAACTGATCGACCACGCTTCCGACGCGGGTCTGGCGGCGATCGCCCTCACCGATCACGATACCGTCGGCGGACTGGACAGAGCGGAAGCGCGCGCGCAGCGGCGCGGGATCGAATTCGTTCCGGGCGTGGAGATCTCGACCGAGTATAAAACGCAGATCCACGTTCTCGGCTATTATATCGACCGCAGCAGCCCGTATCTGAACGACGCCTTTTCGACGATGCAGGAGGAGCGGAAGAGAACGCACGAACGGTATCTCGAGGTGCTGAACGCCGCGGGACTGAAAATGACCGACGAAGAAGTGCGCGCCGTTTCGGGCGACGCGGGCATCGGACGGGCGCACTACGCGCGCGTTATGATGGATAAAGGATACGTGCAGAGCGTCAAGGAGGCGTTCGACCGCTACCTGCACGTCGGCGCTCCCTGCTACGTCAAACGCGACGTCATGCACGCTTTCGACGCGATCGGACTGATCCATAAAGCGGGCGGTCTTGCGTTCTTTGCGCATCCGCATCAGACGGGTCTGAACGATCGGGAGATCTTTGAACTGATGACCGAACTGAAGGAGCACAAACTGGACGGCGTTGAGGGCTATTACAGCGAGTATACGCCGGAAATGGGGGAGAAGTTCAGAAAAATGGCGTCGGAACTCGGATTGCTTCTCAGCGGCGGGAGCGACTTTCACGCGAAAATGAAGCCGCATATCGAGATCGGCCGCGGGATCAACAACAATCTGTTCGTCGATTACAGCGTGCTGGAGAAGATAAAAAAACGATTGACAAAGTGAGCAATCTTTGATATAATTTATAAAGTGAATTATTGATGAACGGAGGTTTGTCATGAAAAGAATCATCGCGATGATCCTCGTCATTCTGGCGGTGATGCTTTCCGCCGCTTCCTGCGCCGGCAGCGTCCCGCAGACGAGTACGGCGGCAAGCGTCAGTACGGAGAACGAAAGTGCGTCCGAAGCAGGAAATGCGACGCCGACGCCTACCCCGACGCCGACGCCCACACCTACGCCGACGGCTACACCTACGCCGACGGCTACACCTACGCCGACGCCGACCCCGACGCCGACGCCCACGCCGACCCCGACGCCGACGCCAACGCCTACCCCGACGCCTACGCCTACTCCGACGCCTACGCCTACTCCGACGCCGACGCCGACCCCGACGGTCACGCCCGGTCCGGCGGATCCCTATGAGGTGCTGAAGGGCAAGACGGCGCTGTTTTGCGGCGACTCGATCGTCATGGCTTCGACGTACGATAAAGCGCATCAGTGGTGGGGCTGGGCAGGCAGGATCGACGCGAATTATAAACTCGGCAGTTACAAAAACGCGGGCGTGGACGGCGCGTCGATCTCGAATTGCCGCCAGTCCAACGTGATCGTCAATCAGGTCATCAACAACAAGAGTAAGAAATACGATTTCCTGATCCTTGAGGGTGGCACGAACGACGCGTGGGACGTGGTGAACATCGGCAGGATCGTCGATAAGCCCGCCGACGAAACGAAGCCGGCGGACCTTGACCTCTCGACTTTTGCGGGCGGTCTTGAGAACGTTCTCTACTATGCAAAGAAGTTCTATCCGAACACGACTGTCGGTTACGTGATCACGGCGATGATGAACAACTCCGTGGGATGCGTGAGCGATATGAGCCGCTACATAGAGGTCACAAAGGTCGGATGCGCCAAATGGGGCGTGCCGTATCTGGATCTGTACAACAACGAGGAGTTCATTGCGGAATACAAGCCCAGGTCCAAGACCAACACCCCCGACGGGATCCACCCCAATTCCGACGGATATGAGATCTACCAGAAGTATATCGCGCAGTTTATGGCGGATATCTACGGTAAGACCTTCGAGCAGGTCTACGGCGTGCTTCCCGGGATCGCGGACGTGAAATCGGTCCTTACGGGAAAGAACGTGCTGTTCATCGGCGATTCGATCGGCGCGAAGACGAGTCATGACGAGAACGAAGAGCATTACGCCTACGCCGGCAGGATCATGTACAACTATGAACTCGGCGAAGGCAGTATCAACAAATGCACGAGCGGCGCGGCGCTGTCCACCTGCCGTCCGACCAACCTGATCTACGCGCAGACGAGAGGCGTGAAGAACCGTTCGTTTGATATGATCGTGATCGAGGGCGGCGTGAACGACGCGTGGGACAGAGCGCCGATCGGTCAGATGAGCGATATGCCGATCGACGACTTCAAAAAAGGAGAGGTCGACCGTTCGACGGTCGCCGGCGGTCTGGAATACTTGCTGTATACGCTCAGAACCGAGCATCCCGACGCCGTTCTGACCTACGTGATCAACTATAAACTCAATTCCTCGCAGGGTTCGCTTTCGGCGATGACGCAGTACGTCCGTATGATCATGAAGATCTGCGACAAGTGGGGCGTTCAGTATATGAATCTCTACAACGACGGCTGGTTCAATGCGAAATTCAAGGTCAAGACCGGGGAATTCGTACCGGACGGGATCCACCCGAACACCAAGGGATATGACTTCTTAGCGCCCGTGATCGCTGAATTCATGGCGGATTCCTACCTGAGAGCGCAAGCGGACAAGGTACAGTGACCGACCGTGAGGTCGCAAAAACATAATAAAGAAATGAGGAACGCAATCATGAAAAAACTCGTCTGCCTTTTGATAGCGATCTTGATGATCTGCCCGGTTCTCGCTTCCTGCGCGGGGACGCAAACGCCGCCGACGGAAACCGCGACCGGAAATACGCAGCAGCCGGAAGAGACGACGCAGCAGCCGGCGCCGACGGAAACGCCGACCCCGACGGAAACGCCCGAGCCGACCCCGACCATCGAGCCGACGCCGACCGCCGAGCCGACGACCGAAACGCCCACCGAAGAGCCCTCCGGCTATGATAAAGCCGAAAGCGCGGTCTTCCCCGGCGGAACCTACTATGAACTGACGACGGTCGACGGCGTCAGACTTGAATACAGCGGAACGAAACTGAGAAAGGCGAAAGCGCCGGAGGAATCGATCTGGAACATCGACACGGTGACCGAGATCGACGGCAGAAAGACCAGCGTGCTCTTCGCCGGTGACAGTCTGACGACCGGTCTGTACGCCGATAAACTTCTGCCGAACGGCGAAGCGAAGATCGACGACGTCGCCTATCCCGTTCCCGCACCCAAGAGCAGATGGATCATCTACGATAACGGCGACGAGACCTATAAGCTGATCTCCGTTGCGAACCCCGTGCTGGGACTCGCGTTCAAGAACAACACCTTTATCCTTGACGTCGCCGAGAAGGCGGTTTCCTTCAGGATCAAGGAGAAATCGTTCACACCCGAGAAATACGCGCTCTGGGTCAGCGAAAAGGGGAACGCCTCGGTGCGTCTGCCCTCGGACGTCGTCGATCAGATCTACAACCGGATGCAGGGATCGTTCAAGGACGAGACCGCCGAAGAAGCGATGAAGCGCATCGACGACAGATTGCAGCTCTTCGCGGAAGACGTTCAGAAGACCTATGACTCGCTTGTCGATCTCACGGGATTCGTGCCTTATAAACACATCGTCGTATGGGCGTTTGAGCATCAGGGCGTCATGGCGGGCGTCGTGGGCGGCTGCCCCTACATCTTCGTCAACATCGACTGGTACGTGGACGATATGGTGAAGATGATGCAGAGATGGGACGATCCCGCCGGCAGAAAAGAGGACTACAACTTCTGCGTGCTCCACGAAATGGGACATATGTTCGACTGGGACAGAGGCTGGAACTTTGAAAGTGAGATGCAGACCGACCTGAAGGCGTCTTACGTGCTTTATCAGCACCGCGACGACGAATTCGGCGCCTGGGCTGCGCCCGCGGAATACCGTTGGGATCAGATCTACAATATCGATACGATCGATACCGGCGCATACAAGGGACTGTCCGCTTCGATGACCTACAGGAAGTATGAAAAAGACGGCAAGATGCTCACGAGATACACCTACAGCATCTACCGCAGCGCGCAGATGTACACCTCCTACGTGAAGTACTGCGAGGAGACCGAGGGCTGCAGCGGATACGAGGGACTCAAGAGAGCGTTCCACTGGTTCCAGGACGAGAACCTGCGGGTGAACAGCCACGTCAGAGGCGACCGCTTCGCGCTGTTCAATCAGAAACTGACCGAGTTCTGCGGCGCGGATATCGACGCGTATATGCTGTCTCACTTCAATAAGAACGACTGGAACGCCACCATTGCCAACGCTTCGGACAAGGGCGTTCAGCAGACCGACAACAACGGCAAGCCGAACGGGACCTGGATCATCACCGAGGATATCGAACCCGTAGAGGAAAATAACGGGTAATACCGGTCAAATAACGCGGGAGCGTTTCATTCTGCAAACAGCGGAAGGAAACGCTCCCTTTTTACGAAAAAGTAAAGATTGATATTGAAAAAGAGGGCAAACTGTGATACAATGATTATAGACCTGTGAAGAGGAAAGGAGGGACTTCGATGCAGAACGGCAGGGACCGTTCCGCCGCGGATGCGGAGGAAGAAAAGAAGGAAAAACTGAATCTGCCGCGGTACCTTCTTCCCGTATACGGGGTATACTGTTTCTTTGCCGGCTTCGGCGCGTATATACGCGAGAGCGCCCGGAATACGCTCGGCTTCTACAAAGAATTCTTTGCCGGGCTGCCGGTCTTCTTTTCCTATCTGAAGAGGGAACACAGAAAGAAAACCGAACGTAAGGCGGCGGAAAAGAGAAAGAAAAAACTGCAGAAGCATGCAAGCAAGAAAAATTCCGACGCGATCAGAAAAGAGGAAAAGGAAGAAAAGAAATTCCAGAAGAAACTTGACAAGCGCCAGAAGAGAGACGCAAGGCGGGAAGAGCGGCGCGCAAAGCGTTCTCTGTTCGTACGGATCCTGCCGTGTCTGCTGGCGGGCGCGGTGGTGACGCTCGAGCTCTCCTTCTGCGGGCGGTTTCTTTTCCTGTACGTGAAAGACGCGATCGACGCCGGCGAGAGCGCGGTCACAATGAACGTATATTTCGAAAAAAACGATCAGAGCAATACGACGGTCCCGGGGAAATACGCCCATACCGCCGGCGGTACGGCGCTGCGGTTCGATATGACGTTTCTGGCGGGCTGCCTCGGACTGCGCACCTTCGGCGGCGAGGAAAGCGTTCTGTACACGACAAGCGCCGGGGATAAACTCCGCGTGTACAATAACAGTAATACCGTCGTGATCAACGGCAGACGGATCGGACTGTCGTCCACGGTGGTTTTCGACCGGACGAAGGTCTATGTGCCGCTTGAACTTATCAGATACTATACCGACGGGTTGGAGATCAGTTACGACAGAGAATCGAAACTGCTGACCCTGACCTGCGGAATAACGGCGTCAAAAACGGATGAGAATTATAAGGAAGGCGTACTGGTCTTTCTTCCGTACGGAGAACGTCCGACGGATCCCCCGCTCATTCTCTGAACGCCGGAAAAGGACCGTGATTTTATGAGAAAATACAGATTTTTGATAGCTGCAGCCGCGCTTATTCTGATATTCTTGCTGTCTTCCTGCAATAATACGGAAGACGTGACGCTTACGCCGTCCGCACCGACCGCGGACCTGACGCCGGGCGGGAATACGGCTTCGGCGGCAATACCGACCTCGCTCGCGCGCGTGACCGAAACGTCAGAGAGCGGAAACCCGCTTCCGACGCCCGATCCCACGCCGGACCGGACAAAGACCGACGGAACGTCCGCGCAGAGCGAAACCGCGATCGCGCCCACGCCGACGCCTACGCCGACGCCGACGCCCACGCCGACGCCTACGCCGACGCCCACGGCGACGCCTACCCCGACGCCTACCCCGACGCCCACGCCCACCCCGTTCGATCCGCTCGCCTATCAGCATTATGAATATACGTTTGACGCCGATCTGTCGGCTTACGAGCCGTATATGGATCCGGAGGGCAACGATTATTTGATCTTGGTGGACGCGGCGCATCCGCTGTCCAAGGACTACGTTCCGAAGGATCTGACGGTCTGCGCGAATTACCGCAGGGACGGCAGGGATCCGCAGACGATGCGTCTTTTTGCGGCAAAAGCAATGGACGCGCTCTTTCTGGAAGCCGAAGCCGACGGGATGCTCTATAAGAATAAGGTGGAGGGTCACGAAAGCCAGGTGCTCAGTCTGACGACCGCGTACCGCTCCTACAGTTATCAGGAATACCTCTTCAACAGTTACGTGAAGCGCGATCAGGAGGAGCATCCCGACTGGACGCACGAGCAGGTGGTAAAGGAAGTATCGACCTATTCCTGCCCGCCCGGAACGAGCGAGCATCAGTCGGGGCTTTGCACCGATATGCACAACTGGCCGACCGCGGGACGGTATATGGCAAAGGATTTCGCCGCCTCGCCGGCAGGGAAGTGGCTGCAGGAAAACTGCTATAAATTCGGCTTCATCCTCCGCTTCCCCGAAGATAAAACCGAAATCACCGGCATCACTTATGAATCGTGGCATTTCAGGTACGTCGGACGGTTCCACGCGACGAGAATGCACGAACTGAATATGTGTCTCGAGGAGTATCTCGATTATTTATCGGGATACGGCTACGTGATCAACGGCGATCTGTGATCAGAACCGCCCACCGCAGTGTTGTGCACATTTTACAGTTTTTGTATATCATATTTGTCATTCTTCACAATTGAAAACTGTCGTGTTTTATGATATACTACCTCTTGCAGCCGGCCCGTTGGTCAAGAGGCTAAGACATCGCCCTCTCACGGCGAAAACATGGGTTCGATTCCCGTACGGGTCACCAAAAAAGACCTATCCGAACTGGTTCGTTTTGAAAGACCAGTTCGGATCTGTCTTTTATCTGAATGAATAACGCGAAACGCGGACGAGATCAATTCCCGTCCGCGCTTGCTTTTTTGTTCTCTGCCTGCGCTTTTCTTTGCTCTTCTTTCCACTGTGCAAACTCTGCTTTGCCTTCTTCGGTGTTGAAAAATGCAATGATATTCGGCAGCAAACATTTTGCAATATCTCGAAGCACCGCTTCGGGTATTTCAAGTGAACCGTGATTGTCCTTCAGATGCTTTGCAAGGATTCTCCGGACATTCAGCGCGAGCAGCGTGTCGACAATGTACAGGATTGTTGAACTGCCGCCGTTATCCTTCAGACACGCAATGATTCTTTCCATGTTCTTTCCCTCCTTTCAGTCGAGGTAGTTGCGAGCGATGACGTCGACTCTTTCGTGACCCATACTCTTACT